>JBHPDT010000014.1:0-31127 GCA_042577545.1 Candidatus Omnitrophota bacterium
AGAGAGGAAAGCCCCTATAACAGTAGATTGCGCTCTAACTCGTCGATGTTCTTTAGATGATAATTTGTCATTACCTTCTGCTATACTATTAGCTATAGAAAGAGCAGCTCTTACCAGATTAGAACCTATTGAAATTTTATAATCCTGAGATAATATCTTGTATATCTTGAATATCTTATCTATAAACTCCAGTGATTTTTCATAAACCTTTAGTTTTTCAAAATCAAACTGAAAATCTTTCATATTCTGGTATCTGGTTATCTTCTGGTTACTGGTTTCTGGTTACTGGTTACTTTAGCATACATTATATAAAGTTCATATGCTGCGGCGGCCTACCCTTTGGTTTAGTAAGATTAATTTTCCCACCCTTTAAATCCCATAGGAACTCATTAACCTTATGTTGCAGGCATAAAGTGCCGCACATGCTTCTTGTATCAAATTTATCAGAGGCTATCAGATCCATAACCTCCCAGTATCGCTTGCTTTTAAATATCTTCTTAAAAGAGGTATCCGCAATATTGCCTATGTGATACTTCTTATAACGTCTGTTAAATAGCATGCCGCATGGCGCTACAAGGCCGGAGCCTGAAAACTGTATAATAAAAGGCGGGCCAAAGCACCTTGGATACCTACGTTCTCCTCCACTTAGTATCTTCGACCATTTTACCTTAACAAGATAGTCTCCATTAGAATATGCCTCCGCCTCTTTTAGAAGGCCCTCAAGCTTAAAATACTCTTTATAGTCTATTCCGAGTGAATGCATCTCATCATCACTGCAATGCTTGATAATAGCGTAATCGACCCCAAGCTCTCTTCCAAGTTTCGCAAAGGGTATAATCTGATCAGCAAAATCAGGCATTAGGACCATCTGCAAACCAAGCGTTACTGATAAACCATTATCTCGCTTTATTCTTACACACTTTCTTATGGTCTCTACTACCTTGTGATAGTGGGCTGTCTTACAACCCATTATTTTTGCATATCGCTGGGGCTGGGCTGCGGAAAAATTAAATCTAAGATAAGTCAGCGCGGGCAAGATCTCTTCTAATCTCTCATCTTTTAAGAGATAGGCGTTTGTTCCCAACGCCATATCAAGACCGTTTGCCTTACCATGGGAGAGCACATCATATATATGGGGGGAGCAAGTACTCTCTCCGTCGCTAACCAGGCTTATAGCCTTTACACCGATCTCTGCAGCGTCATCCAGAAATCTAAGGAGAACATCCCTTGTCATTCTCTTCTCATCATTCGCCTGAAGCTGGCCGTAGCAATAGACGCACTTATAAGAACATCGACGAGTTAGAGCGCAATCTACTGTTATAGGGGCTATCCTCTCTCCCCTTAGCCAGGCGCCTACCCGCTCCTTGTGCCATCTTAGTTTTGTTCCGTCTAGTATAAGATCGCCTTTAGGCTTAATTTTAGAATCAGACTTCTTTTGCCTCAATCTTTATACCCTTCTTGTTGTATATCTTGCGATTCTTTATTCTTAAGAACCAGAAGATACGCAAAAAAGCCTTAACCACATTCAGTATATTTTTAAGATTAAACGCCTTTGTTGTGCCACGAACCCTGCCCTTTAATGTAATTGGTATCTCCATATAGCTGCGGCCCTTCTTGAGCATCTTCGACAATATCTCAACCTGATACGCAAAGCTGTGAGTTGTAATATCAACACCTTTTACAACATCAGCCTTATAGATAGTAGGTCCGTTAAAATACCTCAGGTTTAAACCATAGGCGGTATTTATGATGAATGTAAAAATTTTAGATATCACCCTGCGCCATAAAGGTCTGTCACAAGGTACGTTTGTCACATGGCTTATTACACAATCGGCAAGACCTATAAAACCAAACATATAGGTCATGGTATCTCTTGCAACATCATTATCGCCAGGTATCATCAATAGATAATCATATTGCGCAAGCTTAACACCTTCCTTGAAGTTGTAACCAAAGCACATGGTCTGGGAATTATGCACTACTCTAATGTTGACATTAGATTTCGCGAGTCTATCAGCGATCTCGCCAGTTGAATCTACGCTGCAATCATCAAATATGATAATCTCATATCCGGAAAATCTATCTTTAACAGCCCCAACTATTGTATCAACAGTATCGATAAGATTCTCTTCCTCGTTTAAGGCTGGAATGATTATAGATATTGAGAATTTAGTCATATTTTTCTTTTGAACTTATAGACTTTCTTAACAGCTTTGATTATGTCACGAGCTTTCGGATAGAACGCCTTCTCTAGGGCGGGGCTTGCTGGTGTCGGTATATCAGGAAGGGCAACGCGCTTAATTGGCGCTTTTAAATATCTGAACGCCTTCTCGTTTGCTATAGCGGATATCTCAGCTGAAAATCCACAGGTCTTCCAGGCATTATCACAAACAACTAACCTATGGGTCTTCTTTACTGACTTTAGTATAATTTCTTCGTCTAATGGCCTTAGGCTTCTTAGGTCGATAACCTCGGCCTTAATGCCATCTTTTCTAAGTGAGTCTGAAGCCTTAATAGCCTCATAGACCATGTATGAGATAGCGCATATGGTCACGTCAGATCCTTCTCTCCTTATGGCGCCTTTACCAAAATCTACAGAATATAATCTCTTTGGCACATAACCCACATGCTCATAAAGAAATTTTGTCTCAATAAAGATCACAGGGTCCTTGCTTCTTATGCTCGATACAAACAACCCCTTAAGATCATATGGCGTAGAAGGCATTACGACCTTTAACCCAGGCGCATGCGCAAAAAACGCCTGAAGACCCTGAGAGTGCTGCGCTGCTGAGCCCCATCCTCCTCCAATCATAGTTCTTACTACAAGCGGCACCCGTACCCTGCCTCCGGACATATACCGCATCTTTGAGGCATGGTTTATGATCTGGTCCATGGCAAGCATTAAAAAATCCATTCTAGCGTGCACGATAATAGGTTTAAGGCCGCACAATCCAGCCCCAGAAGCTATTCCGGTAATCGTATTTTCAGCTATGGGGGTATCAAAAGCCCTGTTCTTTCCAAAACGTTCACCCAGCCCCTTCGTGGTTCCAAATATCCAGCCACAATGATCAACGCCTTCACCCATAATAAATACAGATGGATCCTTCTCCATAACCTGCCATATAGCCTCTGTTATAGCCTCCTTATATGTAAGACCTCTTAGGCTTTTGTGAGCCAGTTGACATGCCCTTTCAAACTCACTTCTCTCAGAAAATGATAGATCCCACATCGCTATATATCCTTATAAAGTTCTTCGGTCTTTGGATAAGAGCTTCTTTTGGCAAAAGAGAATGCGCTGCCTACTTCCATATCGATTCTCTTATCAATAACCTCTATCTGCCTTGTTGATAGCGCCTTCTTCTTAAGGAGATAACCTCTAAATCTATTGACAGGACAACGCTTCATCCATAGATCGAGTTCTCGTTTTTTTCTATATCCCAAATTATGATCGCAGGAAGGCCCTACATGCCCAAGCCAGCGATAGGTCCTGCACTCAAGGAGTGTGGGACCTAGTTTATTCCTTGCGCGAGCTATAGCTGATTTCGCCTTCTCATAGACCTCCAATATATCATTGCCATCTACTATAACGCCTGGCATACCAAATGGATAAGTTCTCTGATAGATATTATCCTTAGGCTGCCTTGAAAGAAAGTGTGAGTGTGTAGCGTAAAAATTATTTTCACAAACAAAAACTATTGGAAGTTTTTTTAAAAAAGCGAAGTTTAAACTCTCATAAAATGTTCCCGTATCTACCGCTCCATCACCGAAGAAAGCGATCACCACATTCTTTGTCTTCTTCAAAACTTGCGCGTATGCGGCGCCAGTTGCCAACGGAAGCGTCCCCCCCACTATTGCTGAAGTATAAAAATTGATATCTTTTGACATCGTATGCATCGAGCCGCCCTTGCCCTTGCCGCAGCCTGTCTGCCTTCCGTATAATTCAGCTATCAGTCTCTTGATATCCCCGCCCTTAGCTATAAAATGGCTGTGGTTTCTGTGTGTTGAAAACACATAATCTCCCCTTACTAAGTCCTTACATACACCGGCAGCAATAGCCTCCTCACCTGTATGCAGATGAACTGGGCACTTCATCTGCTGCTGAGGATATAGATCGGCTATCTTCTCCTCAACCTTTCTTATCTTGGATAGAAGGTAGTAAGCCTCTTTCAAAAACTTTATGGAATAACTTTTATTTCTCATATAAAATTTACATGCTCCGGGGGATATCTTAGATCCCACAAGTACCTGTTTATCTCATCCATACGACAGTTTACGCGACAATTACTTATATCCCAGTTCTTCTCCATCATTCGCAGGAGCTTCTTTCTTTTGCTCGATCTCCATATGGTTGAAAGATTATCTTTATAGAGGTTGCCATAGCGAAACCTCTTATCTCCGAGAAAACAGCTGCACGCGTAAAGCTCACCGCGTGATGATACATAAGCCCAAAAAGAAAACCCTAGGCATCTCTCATAAGGTTTCTCTTCGCTAGCCTTTTTCATAGTGTGGGAACGAAATATAACTTGGAATTTAGGACCACTGACTTTGTTAAGCTCCTTCTCCAGATATGAGTACTTCTTATAATCCAGCTTCAAGGAGAGTCGATTTCGGCTGAAGGGGTGTTTCGAATAAGGTTTTACAATAAGGTAGTCTACGCCTATTTTTTTTAACAACTTAGCCAGGGCAACGGCCTCACTGTAGTTCTGATTCAGAAGAAGAAACTGAACACCTATAGTTGTCTTATATCTTCCGCGTTTTTTAAGTTTCACGAGGTTATCTAGGTTCGATATCGCCTTTTGGAAATCATCCTTAGGGCAATGGTGTATGGATGAATATGTCTTAGGGGTTGACCCATCCAAGCTAAAACGAATCCAGGAAAGTTTGTCTAATGTCAGGGAGGCTAGTTTCTTATCCATCATAATACCATTAGTAGTTACAGCGATATCCAGTCCCTTCTCTTTTGCGAACAGAATGAATTCTGAGATATCTTTATGCAAGAGAGGCTCCCCCTCTCCTCCGAACATAATCGATTTCACGCCTCGTTTGGCTGAATCTGCCAAGAATCTCTTAAGCACTGTTTTATCGATAAATACAGGCTTATACTCCATATAATCAAACGCGCAAAAAATACATCGGTGATTGCAGCTATTGGTAGGAGAGATCTCCATATAGATAGGATATATATCCTTTCCTTCTCTCCATCTCTGCAGGCGATCTGGATGAAAATTAAGCTTATGGGATTCTATGCCAAAATCACGCATTCTTCTTTATTAACCTGTAAATCTGGGTCTTAACAACACTCGGGTTTATAAAATGCATACACAAGACCTTCCTGTGGCATTCACTCTTTAAGCAGGGGATACACTTATAATCAACTTTGGGAAGAATGATATTACCTCTATTGTATAGATAGATTTCTTTTGAAGAGCCTGGTCCAAATAAGACAATGACTTTCTTCTTTAGCGCAATAGCCAGATGCATGCCCAGGCTGTCATTGGTTACTACTACCCTGCAAGAATTTATCCAATCCATATAATCATAAAGATTATCCAAGCCCTTCTGCCAGGCTACGGAATAATTATCATCCATAATACTCTCTAAGGTCTGCCAATGTTCTTTAGGCCACGCTTTATTCTTCCACTTCTTACCGGTCGCCCAATTAAAACCTATATCATAAGCTATCTTGCTCTTAGGCTTATATCCGAGAACATACTCCTCCTTCTTCCATCTTTTCCCTATCATCTCAACCAAGGCCTCTTGCCAATATTTCTTATTCTTTCGCTTCTCATCAAGATGAAGTGACAGAGACAAAACCTTAGTAGCCCCGTCATAACTCTGGGCGCACCCCTTACTCTCATCGAACCTGAAACCGAACCTTCTCCAGGCGTTAATAGAATCTGCCAAAGCGCAGATACCTGGCACCTTCTCCAGATTAATAACCGTATCAAACCTTTCCCTCTGCAGCTGAAGAACTGTCTCCAGATTATATACTAAAACGCGTTGAATGTATGGATTTCCCTCAAGAAGCGGTACAGCCCTCTTATCGACGAGCCAGCTCACATCATCATCTTTGAAAAAATTCAAAATTACAGTTGTCCTGAGAACATCGCCTAAAGAGGTCGTTGTTGAAATCTCCTTATCTAATGTCTCTGAATAACCCAACTTTATTATAAGAACTTTGCTCATCTTAAGCATTCTCCTATCTGGGGACGGTCCTAAAGGGGACAGGCCTGAGCTTAATTTTTCTCAAAATTTTAATAAAACTTCCGCGCCCTTACCAATAAACTTCAAAATATCAAAATTTTCGTGCTCAGGCCTGTCACCTTTGTGCACGTCCCCAATAATTAGAATCTTACCGCGCCTCCGATTGTAACAGCTTGTTCATCAATGAGTCGAAATTCAATATTTACGGTTATGGTATCCTTCTCTGTTATAGGATCCTTTATCAGGATATCGGTGCCAAAGAATATGCCAAATTTGCTATCTGCCTCTATATCTGTATCATAGGTAGTCCCTGCAACAGTTGCGCGAAGGTTGCCGCTTGAATCCGAATACTTACCTCCTACGTAGGGGATAAGTCTCTTCCATTGCCAAGAGACAGCGCCAGCCACCTGCCAATCTTGATAGTCTATGTCGATATTCGAAACAAGCGGATCAGGTATATCGTATCGCGTTGCTCCTACAAGTATTCTGTCAGCTTCAAGTGATGTAGATCGATATCTTCCATCAGCGCCTAATCTAATGATAGAATTATCCCAGCTATAAAGCGTTTTCTCATATAAGATAATAGTTCCGCCAGCGCCCCAAGCTACATCTGTATTTGATTCAAATTTAATCGTATTCCCTAACTGCTTAAATTTTGATTCTATCCTTCCTGTGCCGAGCAACCCGTACGCAATAGCTCTATCAGCGAATATTAGACCAATCTTACCGTTATAAAATCTAAGGTCGGTCTTTCCATCCTGTCCTTCAAGATTGCGATCATTAATTATGTCAGCTTCAAACGCGCCTAAGATGCCTATCTTATCATCTTCTTTACTCTCTGAAATCAGCGCGCTCTCTAGCAGAGCTGGTGTTGCTATATTTCCAACAGGAGCCGCATAAATAGCTGAGGAACAAAACAAAATTACCGCGCATATAGTCAATCTTAAAATAATCTTCAAAACACATTCTCCTCTCTTAAGAAGAACCTTTTTCAGTAGATGCCAAGGTCTTCTTGTGTACACCGCCTACTCTTTTTTTAACATTATTTAGATCTGCCTCAAGCCTGTTTACTGTAGTCTCTATGGCTGAAAGCCTTGCCTCCATATCGTCTACCCTTCTTGCAAAATAACTCCCGGAATCCTCAACAGTAACGCGGTTCGGATGGGTCTTATCTAACTTAGCTCCTTTTGGCACTAAGATATTAGCGTCTCCTACCTTTTGTATCTCCATATGCGCGGGTATCTTCACTCCTGTGCCTGAATCAACATACTTAACCTCTTTGCTATCCTCAGCGCATGAGCATGGCGCATACATTATCACACACACGACAACTATAGTGAATATGCCCCTTGCGCGCATATTCCCTCCTTATACTATATATTATATTGAGGGGTCGGGGATTTTTTTATTATATCAACCCCTCATCCTGAGGAGCGTCCGCCGCCAAAGGCGACGAGAACTAGCCGAAGGAGAAAAGCGACGAAGGATCTCATAATATCCTTCAGCCCTTCGGGCTTCAGGATAAGCCCTTTGGGGAAAACTCACCGAGGGCTCATATTATACTCAAAATTATTATAGCATAACCCGCCTTTAATGCAATCGATAATTACTGATATCCGTAATTTATAGAATTTCATTTGAACGTTCGATGCTGAATTCTTTTCCCGTCTTTTTGAACTTAGGGCTCAAACGCTTGCCACCCCCATACTATACGATACTACTGTGGGTTGGCGCTCTTTCGCCATAAGTTCTAAAAAGGCATTTGGTAAAAGAATTCTGAGGCATCTCACACTTCAAAAGAAATTCTTAGTCAAAAATCCCTGAGGTGCCTTGCATTTTAAAAGAAATTCTGAGTGGAAAAATTTAAAAATAGGGAAATAATTGGACAAGCAGCTTGTATAATATACGCTACTAGTTCAGGGAGACTGCTACCAATGAACAGAGCAACAAGGCAGGCAATTATCAATAACTGGTTAATAATTACTAACAAATATGATATTAGCAAGCAAAAAAAAGATGCTATGTATAATTGATTAGTATCTATGAAAGCGGGGTATTAGCACAGGAGGACTAGGCTCTCTTTTGCACTTATAGTATATGCGTTATCGGGGGATATGTATTGATCAGCTCTCTAAATAATCGGGGGAAGAGGATCACTTATTATCATTTTGTAGGTTTATTATATAGTAGTCGTTGGTATATCCTGTCAGCTTTATCATCAATATAATCTAAAATCGTTGATAAATATTGGCAATTGCCACACGCGCAATTACGATGCCTCTCTTTTCTTAAATGCATGATGCAGAAGTCGTATAGTTGTTTGCCTGTCCAAACTTCACGCAAAGACTCTTTTCGCAAATCTCCCACTATTGTTTTATGTGACCAATCTGCACAGCAAACCGATACTGTACCGTTAAAATTTACTGCTAAAGAATAAAAAGGATAAGGACATATCTCTTTTGGAACAAGGGGTAAGCCATCGGTTGTTGTAACAGGGTTTGTGCCCATGGTAAAGTCTTTTATATTTGACATAGACCATCCCATCAAATTTTCAATGCCTAATGACGAAGATATTTCTCCAAAATCCCTTACAAATTTATTCTTTTCACCAGGCAAAAGTTTACCGCGTACAAGCTTGACATGTATGTGACATGATCCCCGATTTTCATATAAGTCTCTTATATTATCTATTAATCTTTTGTAATTAATTTCATTATGACAAATTTTGTAATATTGTTCACTAGAAATCCCATATATAGAAATTTTTATTACTTTTAAACCAGCTTTTACTAGTGCTCGATTAATTCTCGGGTTTAAAAGAGTTCCATTAGTAGTTATCCACATTTCCTCCGCTACATCATTATGATTTGCATATAGAATCATGTCTACCAATTTAGGGTTAAGTAGAGGCTCTCCGTCTTTATAAAAAAATAATTTTTTTATCTTTACATCAAAATCTTTTAAATCATCTATTATTTTTTTATATAACTCATAATTCATAACACCTAGAGGGCGTCTAAACTTGCGTAATAATTTCTTATCACCGGTCGGACAAAAAACGCATGACAGATTGCAAGCGTTGGTTGGCTCAATTCTGAGCAGAAAAGGGGTCGATAAAGGAATTAATTCAGCAAGAGGTTGTCGAGTTTTACATCTAAGATTTTTTGACATATATCAGTATGAAAAGACCTTTTGGACGATGGAACGTTGATTTCAAAATCGAATAAATGGAAAATTTTATCTAATAACTCTAGTTCTCATTTTGTATGCTTACTATAACAAATAGAATACATAGAGTCAACGAAAATAGCTCACAGTTAATAGCCTCAGGCTATCAGTTTAAAAAAGTGTGAGAATAAACATTTCGTGCTTAATAAAAAACCAGACGATTTATGCCTGGCTCGATTTAGCTAACTATTTCAAATTCTAAATTACTCTGTGTTCCCCTCTTTTTTTTTGCTGAGATTTAGTTTATCAAGTCCGGTGAAGATGCTGTTAAACGTATATTTTCTAATTAAAAATATATCATCTTTTCCATCTATCTGCGCTATGCATTCGCTATCCTTCTCAACAACATTCAGCTTAAAAGCGGTCCCATCCTTCTTCTCTACGTTTAGCGTATTTTTTTTACCGCTCTTTAAATATTTGGCGTATTTTTTGTCTAAGACCATCCTGTCGACGTAAAATTTCTTGATTTTCTTTATGTATTCGGCGTTCTTTGCTATCATCTCCTCGTCAAGACTGATGGTCTTCTTTCCCGCTTTAATCTTTACTGAACTCAACTGGCTGGATTCTACCTTCAGCGGATTCCTGATAAAACATCGGCTGAAATCTACATCTACTATCCTAAGTTTGTTCTTTTTCAGGGTAAAGACATATCCTTCCGGTGTCTTTACATATCTATCGCCGCTGGAATCATCAACGAGATCGCCAAGAATAATCTCATAATCATGATCCTGATATCCAAAATTTAGCCTAGCTGCCGGGCTATCAAATCCATACTCTTTACTATCTGGATCCACGGCTTCCTTTACATACAGACTGTTGACATTATCAAGAAGACGTTTTATGTTGGAGGCATCTATATCAAAGATAGGTTCTGTATTTAGGGCCACCCACTGTTTTCGATTCTTATCTTCGTCAAGCTCCCTCTTTAAGTCTAAGGTGATTACTCCCTCGCCATCCACATACCTTAGAGCCTTAATAAAATCAACCTTATCCGCTTCAAATTTTATTAACGATAGATCTGTCCATGCATTCTGGTCTACAGTGCCCTCTGTGGAATTTCTGTAATAACCTATGGCCCACATAAGGTCTTTGTTAACCAGATATACACGGTTTGAACTATCTTCTCTTAAGAAGGTTCTCTCCAAGGCGGGTCTTTGTAATCCAATAAAGAACTTCTTTATCTTCTCTTTGTTTTCATTAAACAGGGCAACTGAGAACGCCTTATCATCAGAGATCTCAAAATCCTTAAACACTGACTCAGATTTCCCTCGAAGTTCACCAGACAGATCTTTAAAACCATCGAATAACGCATCTATCCTCTGCTGTCTCGCCTTCACTCCCCAGTTAGATGTGACTATCCATTCTGAGTCGATTCTTTCTACCTTTAGAGGATTCTCATCCTCGAGCTTCTTTATCTCTATAGAATGAACGGATTGACGATCAATATTGATCTGCAGCTTCTCATACTCAGCCTCATCAACCGTATAATCTATGAGTATATTCTTGGCGATCAAAAAACCGCTCAGGGCAGTAAGAATAATAATAAGAACTACTATATGAATTAGTTTCATTTAATTCTACTCATTATTAGGGATCCTTCGTCCCCCTCGCTTCCCTGCTTGACAGCGGGCAGGACTCGGAGTCCTCAGGATGAGGGGTCTATACAACAAAAAACCCCGACCCCTCAGTTATGCACGTTTTAAATAAGCCCATTTAGACCGCTTTCTCGCAAGTAGTCTTAGGCTGCCTATCATAGCCAATATCACAGGAAAAGCGAATGTTGCAAATATTCTCCATCCCGCTTTTGAGGCGGGTGACAATCTTTTAATAGAACGGGTTATTTGTCGTTTGCCCCTTACCTCTATAAGCTTACCACCTAAAGTTATCGCATCAATGGAGTTTAGAAATAGATTCGTATGGCCGCCCTTATTAAAGAGCTGTTCGCTAAATATAGCGGCTGAACCTATAAGAACAAGCTTTCCTGGGCCAGCAAGCTCCTTAAGATCTTCGGACTCCTCATAACTCGCCTCATCACCCTCAACATCCTCACCTCCGGAAGGCCATGACGGCGCTTCCTTATCCTTAAAAACATCCGGGAACTGCCCCTCAATAAGTACTCCCAACGGATAACTTCTCATATTTTCTTTAGACGAGGGATTGAAATCTTCATTCTTCATAGCTCCTTCATGAAATGGAACTGTCCATGCTTCTGGGCTTGAAGAGAATAGGATTTGAGACCTTAAATCTAATTCATTAAGTTTATCGTGGTCTACATTTACCGCTGTGCCCCACAGATAAAGAATAGGTGGAAGATTAGATGTAATGGAAAGATCCTTGTTCATCTGATCACCTATAATCTTTATCTGGATCGGAACTCTTACTGGCATAGATACCGGAATAAAGCCAAAGAGCCTTCCGCCATCAAGTGAGACCGTATCAGAATGCATATCCATAAGAAAATTTTCATCAATCCCAAGGCCCCATTCCTTAAGCAGCGGGTTGATGTTGGGGTTTTTCTTCTTTGGAGTAATCATAACCCCGGTTTTTTCATAACTACTATACTCGTAACTATAGTGCTGCACAGCGCATAGCAGGGATCCGCCATTTACCATAAATCTGTTTATCTCAAACCTCTGGCGCGCGTTGAGATTCTCCGGTTCCAATATAACGAGTGTCTTTGTATTCTCTGGAATAGGCTCATCTTCAGTTAAAGCAATACGCTTGACCTCATACCCCTCAAATGTAAGAAGCCTGGGTATCATCTTATAGCTATCATCTCTGAGCTTATCAGCTTCAGTCTTCTCAAGTTTACCTAGGACCTCCAAGAGAGCCGCATCTTGGGTTTTGTTCCTATAAGGAGCTACCAGAGCAACTACAGGCGTCTCTTCTACAGACATCTTATGTATCTTTGAAATAATACGATATTCCAGATCCATTAAATCATCCGGCACTATCCTAGCTATGATCTCCTCAGACTTCTCCTTATAAGCGATAGAAAGCGCTGAATATATTAACCTTACACCATACTCATCCGCCTCTATGCTTCTTACCTGAAACGGCATGACGCCCTTTTTCTGAATAGATTTTTCTAGGGTATCACCCTCCTGCTCTGGAACATTAGCGGCCTCAAGGTGAAATACCTTATAATCGAACCTTCCTTTTGCCGCTGCCTTAAACTCATCCAGTTTATCCCTGAGATTGCGCTCCAAAGTCTTCAAGCCGCTTGGCATCTTATCAGCTGGAGATATATATAATTTTATTGTAACAGGGGCCTTCAAATCTCTTAGTATCTCCTTGCTAGCTGATGAAACTGTGTGGATCTTTGATTCTGTTAAATCAAAGCGGCCTATCGGAAGATCCGCGAAAATAACATTTACAAGGATGAATATAGCAAAGCTTATAAGAGATGTGGAAAGAAAAACCAGCTTAGCCTTTGGTCTTAGTCTTGATTCAAGCCAAAACCCGTTAAGCGTTAAAAATATTATCGATCCTACTATAAAATATAGCGCGTCACGATTATCGATAACACCTCTTTGAAAAGACCCGAAGTGTTGAATCATTCCTAGGGAGTTTCTAAGAAAAGTGCCAACTCCTGGAATCCATCCATCTATAGAACCGGTAGAAAAATCAGTACCCAATATAAAAAGACCAAAGCATGCCATCATAGTCAGAATAAAAGAGACTATCTGATCCTTGCAAAAACCGGATATGAGAATACCTAAGGAGATGAAAAAGCTGCCCATTAGTATGGCCCCTAAATACTGGCATCCTATAACCCCAAAATCAGGTTTGCCCAAAAGGGATATCATTACAGGGATAGTAAACGTAGTAGCTATTGTGACAACAAAGAAGAAAAAGCTTGCCGCAAACTTTCCCAAGACAAGCTCATGGGTCTTCATAGGAAATGTAAGAAGAAGCTCAAGCGTATTACCTTTTCTGTCTTCAGCCCAAAGGCCCATTGTAACAGCTGGTAAGAATATACATAATGCCAGCGGAAGTGTAACAAAAAAGCTCCTCATACCAGCTAAAGAGATTAGAAAGAACTGACCCATAAAGAGGCCGCTCATTAATAGCAGAAAGACTATGATAAAGATATACGCTATCGGAGAATTAAAATACGCCCTTATCTCTCGCTTGAAAATTGTTAAAATATTAGTCATATCTTTCGTTAACCCCTCACGGGGACCCTTCGACTTTGCTCAGGGCAGGCTGTCCCCGATCATGTTGTAATCAGCCGTCAGCTTTTATCTTGTTCGCTGTTTGCTGAATGCTGTACGCTGCTATCAGCTGTTGGCTCAGAACTATCGGCTGTCGGCTGTTCGCTGTCAGCTAAATCCTCTTCTCGATCACGCGACAACAACCAAATAAAGGCCTGTTCTAAAGTAGCCTCTTCACGCCTCAACTCCTTAAGGTCCCACCCCTTGCTATCAATAAGAGCCTTTAGCGCGCGGGTAAGAGGCTTGCCGGTCTGGGCACTAACTAAAAATTTCACGTATTCACCCTGGGTTGAACCTAAAAAACGCAGACCATCAACACACTCATCTGACCTAAGCGCCGACTCCACCTCTTTCTCCGACGCCTTCACAACAAGGGTAATTCTCTCACCCTTTGTTGCCATACTGACTATCTCATCTCTAGTGCCCTCGGTTATCAGCCTGCCATTATTTAAGATAACGATCTTATCAGCTAAGGCCTCAACCTCTCCAAGAATATGAGATGAAAATATTATCGTTCTATCTTTGGCCAATCTGTGAACAAGTTCTCTTATACCTATAATCTGCAGCGGATCTAAGCTAGCTGTTGGCTCATCCAGTATAAGAACCTCGGGATCATGGATAAGCGCCTGCGCAAGCCCGACTCTCTGGCGATACCCTCTAGATATCTCAGATAGCGCGTGCTTCCATATAGATTCTATGCCGCAAGACTCCTTTACCCAGCTTAGTCTTTCTCTAAGCTTGTCACCAGATAGCCCTCGCGCGTTACCGATAAAGACAAGATACTCATCAACTATCATATCCTCATATAAGGGCACCGCCTCTGGCATATAACCTATCACTTTACGCACCTTAAGGGGATCTTCAACAACATCATTACCATTCACCAGAACCGTCCCCTCAGATGGATATAGATAGGTGGTTAAGATGCGCATAAGAGTGGTCTTCCCCGCGCCATTTGGCCCAAGAAGTCCAAGCACCTTCCCTTGTTCCGCATTAAAAGAGACGTTATCAAGGGCAAGCAGCTTATCGTATCTCATCGAAACTGATTTTACTTCTATCATCACAACACCTTTTGTTTCCACTTACGGGGATTGTCCCCATATTGTTAACACGTAGAACTAGAAAGGGGACCCTTCGGCTTCGCTCAGGGCAGGCTGTCCCCGATCATGTAATCAGCTGTTCGTCATTGCGAGGTTGACAAAGTCAACCGAAGCAATCTCAATATTAGAGATTGCTTCGCTCGCCTTCAGCTCGCTCGCAATGACAAATGCTCCTCTATATTAGATTTTACTAAATTTTTATTTTTTGTCAAGATGTTAACAGCAAAAAAATTATTTTTTTGTTCTAAGGTTTAAGTTCTATGTTCTAAGATCTAAGTTCTAAGTTGCCTAGAACTCAACCAGTAGTATTGCAGAGTAGAACTTAGAACTAAACCAGTTGTACAACAGAGTAGAACTTAGAACTAAATTATTTCGCCGTCTTCCTAATCGCCCTAAGCTTCTTATCCTCGGTCCTTAAAAGCTCGTTCAACTTCTTATAATGATCTACCAATCTCTTGATCTCTACCTTTGTTTTCGCTTCATTGGGTTCATTAAAACTTGCCAGACTTTTTAGGTTTAGTTCCGTAGTCTGCTTCATTATCTCTGTCCATTTTATCAGATAATTGAGGCCTCGGGGTGTTTTTTCACGTAAGGAGGCCTCATCCTGAGGCCCTGAAGGGGCCGAAGGATCTCTCTCATCTTTGTTCTCCCGGAAGATGCCCAGCATGAAAAAATAAGCGTCAAGCTGTGTTATCGTCTGCATACAAGCATCCCATAGGGTATTTAATATATAGATATCTTGGGTATTAGCAATAAGGGGTTGAATAATCTGTGATTCCTGATGTATCTTATTACGCAACGCAAGAAGCTCTGGCCCTTTTGCAAAACCAGAAGAACTTATGAATATAACTAATAACAATAATGTTAATACACGCAATATCCTCTTAACCATAAATAGCTCCTCTCTGCCTAAATCCTATTTTACCGTCCTTCTTGATATCGACATGCTACATTGGGCTACAGCTGAATCCTTAGACTTTGGACTTATCTTATAATCTTCAACAGTAAACAATGTATCTGATGTCTCCGCGCTATATATAAAATCTACTATCTGCTCCATTTGCGCTTCGCAATTGAGCTTAACCACATGTTTAATATAACCGTCTTCTTCTTTCGTTCCTGTTGGTTTAATATCTACAAGATAGACCGACGCGTCATTTGCCAGCTTCTCAAGCTCCTTAAGGATTGATGTTATATCCGCTTCATTGGACTCGAACTTTTTCAATATAGGCCCATATTTAGATACCTCAGATTTTATCCTATCCTTCTGTGTCAGGAAATGAAGATTTCTCTTTATTCCAACTTCTTTATCTTTTATCTCCTTATTAAGAGATATTATCTTCAAATAGATAGGGCTTACTATCAGCCTATCTACAGCCACAAGAGATATAAAAAAGATCGCTGCATAGAAAACGGCCTTCTCTCTCTTTGATAAGCGCGCCGTAAATTTTAATAAAGACTGAATATTGAGCATATTAGTTTACGTTCTTAATAAGTGAGCAGATTATTTCAAAATCAGCGACATCCTCGCCTTCTTCTTTGCGTTTTGTCGCATATCTGTTCTTCACATCTTTAAAATAAGTTGACTTCTCCAGACTGCTGACAAGGGTAAACACCCCTGACATGGTCTGGGCGGTACCTTTAATAGAAAAATCCCCTTTATCATCAAACTTAATATCAACGATCCTTATGCTTTCAGGAATAACCGTGTAAAGTTCGCTTAATATCTCAAGGGAATAGCCCCTGTTACGCATATAATCTTTTACCGCCTTAACCTTGTCGAAATTATTCTCCAGTTTTTCTACCTCTTCATACTGGTCACCAAATTTAGAATTTAGTTCGTTAAGATATAAACTTCTAAAATATACCTTGCTTATTAATATACAGCATACTAGAACGAAAGCGGTCAAGGCGAGAAGCCCCACCTTAACAATATCCCGGCTCTTTTCCTCAAAAACCTTTCTTAATCTTACCTCTTCTGGAATAAGATTAATCTTTATATCGTTTAACGCGCAAAGTGACGCGCCAACGTCGAGAAAACAGATATTTTTCTCAGCTCCATCCTGTTTGGTCTTACCCTCTTTAATCTGAAGATGTTTAAGATAAAAAAATGTCTTGGTCGTTATCTGCAAGGTATCATTTAATGCCTGTCCAATATACTCCACTTCATCTAAGAGGCCTGTTATGATGAGCAGATCCGGCATCAGATCAACATCCTCAGAGCTATAACTTTCCAGGGAGTTCCTTATCTCTTCAATAAATCGAAATTGGTAGTTCTCCCTATCTCTTAACAAATGTTCGACACCTACAGGTATACTTCTAACATATAATACCTTACCCCTAAATATAATGGAGAAATCTGTATGAGACTCTTCTATAAGAATAATGCCTGCCGGCTTTTTCGCGTTTTCAATCTTTACTATCTTTGAGAGAAATCGCCCAACACCCTCTGGCGCGAAGAAGATCTTTTCAGTCTTTAAGCCAGCTTTACTTAGGATATCTATCTGCCTCTTCACAGTATTACGAGTTACCATTACCAGTAAAACTTTTGTGTAATTATCCTTATGAGTACCTATGTCGACATAATCTACGATTATCTCATCACGCGAATAGGGCGTATGCCTACCTGACTGCAGATTTACAATCTCCCTTATCTCCTGTGGATCACGTGAGGGTATCTCAATGTTTTTTGTTATAGAGAGCCTTGCGGGTATTACATTGATAATATCGGAAGGTTTTATCTTCGATTCAATAAATGTAGTCTTAATAATTGCCGCGATATCCTCATCTGAATATCCGCTTATACTACGCTTAAGAATACTTATAGCGCCTCCTCCCACGGAAGAGGCCTTTGTGTAAGCGATCTTAAGGTTGCTGCCCGAGAAATCTATTGCCACAACGTCCTGACCGGAAATTCCTGATAATGGGTTTAATCTTCTTATAATTTTAGTAAACATAAATTAGGCTTCCTGCCAATACAGTATTCTACCGCTTCCATCTATAACAGAGACCACCTTAGACTCTAGATTCTTATTGTTTAAAGAGGCCCTTGCATTTACTGTAAAATAATTGGAATTTGTTGTCATATGCATATTAACAATATTATTTATTGTGGCTATATCCGAAGCGCTTAGGCCAAAATGCTGGCTTAACCTCGATACAATGGCTGATGGTAAAGTAAATACATTATCATCGGGCGTGCCGAAAGTCTTATCTTTACCATTGCGATAAGATGTTATCATCCTTACATTACGCTGGCTTAAACCAAGAGCGAGCAGCACCTCTTCAGAGGCTGTATTGATATTAATCATACCAGTTCCATACACTGTAAGGTAATCCTTTAATATATTATACAGATCATCCGACACTCCTTTGACTAAATGCAACTCATTTAAAACCTGGAAGTTGGCATCCTTGGCTTCATACGGATATTTAAGAAATCTATAGAATGAATCTTCCGCGCTGCCGGTTGGAACAGAGAGTTCACTATCCTGGTCACGCCAATCAATTATAGACGCTGCCAAATCCTGCGCCTGCATCTCATTAAGATTAAGAACGACCTTAAAGAGTCTCTGTAGCACAGGTCGTTTAGCGAGATTTATATTTATCTTTCTCTCCTCGTCTTGAAAACCATAGTTCCGAAGTGTAAGACCCTCTGTATTGTCAAATGAATCATAGGATATGGTTACCTCAGCGTCTCCTATGCGCATACCTTTAAAAAATACAGGGTTATTGCTGAATATATCTTCGGATGGAAAATATGAGCTCTCTTCCTGGCTTCTTAACATAGCAATTGCTTTCAATATTCCCGCTTCCGCCGCAAAGCGTAACCTGCCCCTCTCCTCAAGGCGTCTGGTGAGCTCAACGCTCTGCCTAGTATTAAACCCGAGTATCACCGCATACGTAGCCAGAAGACAGACCGACCATAAAGAAAGTATTAATATACTACCCTTTTTTCTCATTCATCTCACGCGCTACTGGTAGACTAATTGTACTAACAAATTTTTCATCACTCTCACGATCAAGCTCTACCTCAACCCTAACCGCTAAAGGCAGAAAGCCAGAGGCCCACTCCTTTTTCCATATATATTCTCTCTTTTGCTCATCAAAACTATAATATGAGAACCTAATGCGCCTTAATCCAGTTAATACATAACCTTCAAAACCACCTTTATCAGCATAGACTTGCGCATAATCCCTCTGTACCCTTTTAAGCGCCCTAGCGAATGAATCATATTTATAGCTTATTCTTCCAACGGTCTTTGCGCCCAATTGCCTGCTTCCAACAATAGTAGGAAATTCAACCCCTTCAATGCCACCTGAAAAAATCATACCATTATACTCAAAACTATTCCTAAGATCTACCCTAAGCTTATCAAAGAGTATATTAACATTCTCTTCGGGAACCTCTATATTTATTCTATTCCAAATCCTTAAACCACTGCTAAGGCTTGAGTAGATAGCCAACGATATAACAGCCAGTAGAGCTGTTACTAATACCAGCTCTATAAACGTGAGTCCCTGGTTCGGTTTACGGTGTACGGTGTACGGTGTACGACTCGTGCTTTTCCGAAAACCTATAACCGCCCGCCAGAGGCGGGTCCGCCTTTGGCGGAATAACCGATCACCGATCTTATTGTTAAACGTAAAATCCTGGTTCGGTTTACGGTGTTCGGTGTGCGGTGTGCGGCTCGTACTTTTCCGAGAACCTAAAACCGCCCGCCAGAGGCGGGTCCGCCTTTGGCGGAATAACCGATCACCGATCTTATTGTTAAACGTAAAATCCTGGTTCGGTTTACGGTGTTCGGTGTGCGGTGTGCGGCTCGTACTTTTCCGAGAACCGAAAACCGAGAACCGAAAACCGACATTAATTTTCCGCCTTATAAATCGCATACGCTGTTCTGGTTATACTCCTTTTGCGACGACCGCCTTGCCAAGTTACAACAAGATTAATACTATAAAGCCCCTGCTCCTCATCTAGAAGGCTAAATCCCATATTCCAGTTAAAACTATTGTTGGCTCTATTAAATATTCCTGTGGTTGGAAAATTAATAAGCGTTCCAAAGCGAGTCAAGCTATTCTGCGCCTGCCAGACCTTCTCATCAGCTAACGAGATTATCCTAAGATAATTAGAATAATAATTAAAGAGATCTAAGGAATTAAAAAACGCTTCATGAATTAAGACAGTTGATAAGGATAATACCGCTGTAGCGATCATTACCTCCACTAAAGTAAAGCCAAAGATCGGTTTACGGTTTGCGGTGTTCGGTTTACGGCAGTTGCGCCCGCCGGAGGCGGGTCCGCCTTTGGCGGAAAAACCTAAAACCGAGAACCGAGAACCGACCTTATTTTTATTGAATATAAAGCCCAGGATCGGTTTACGGTTTGCGGTTTGCGGTTTGCGGTCATGGCTTTTACGAACACCGAACACCGAACACCGAACACCGAAATTATTCCCAGTTCGACACATCATCATCGCTTTCTACCCCATCCTTACCTAACGAGTAGAGATCGTAATCCTTTCTATGCTCTCCTGGTGACTTATATTGATATTTTCTGCCCCAGGGATCCAAAGGGGTCCTCTCTAAATACGGGCCATTCCAATTTCTGGCTGAAGTCGATCTATTTAATAAGGCCCCCAGTCCTTCAGAGGTATTGGGGAAGCCGCCATTATCCAGCTCATATAGTTTTAACGCGGTAGCTATATTCGCCTGGATATCCGCTTTTGCGGTAGCTACTCTTGCTTGTTCACTTCTGCCAGTTAAACGCGGCATAACCATAGCAACTAGCGCGCCGATAATAATTACAACAAGCATTAATTCTATCAGTGTAAAGCCCGAGATCGGTTTGCGGTTTGCGGTTTGCGGTTTACGTAAATGCGCTAGGCGTACACCGTAAACCGATAACCGAGAACCGTCCTTATTTTTACATGTCATTTTTCCCCCCTAGCGTTATCACAGTTTACTAATATATTCTCTCCATTTGTCACTCAAGACATCCATACTAGTAATTACAGCAGGGTATGAGACTCGTAGAGCATCCTCCACTTCCTTGCCATCGCGTAACTGCCTGCAGAGTTCCGCAAACTTTTGGGACCCATATTTTTCAACTAGAAAACCTATCAGTGATACTGACTGCAGATAATATGTGGTTAATAACTCATCCGTGCTGATAATCAACACTATAGGTTTGCCATCCACTGCGCGTGAGGGCTTCATGTGTACACGCACTTTATTCTCTTTACTACCAATATAGGATAGATCCAATTTCACCATATCACTGAACATAAGAAGCTTCTCGTCTTTATAATACTTCTTCACCATAGCTTTCATCTCAGATCTCTTGGCCTCCTCCGCCCATTGCGCTACACCCTCATCTAGCCACATTGGTATCTCACCAGTAAATCCCACGAATTCCCTGAAGATTAAGTGCGCCATCTCGTGAGGCAGCACAGAATCCTCAAAATCCTGGCTATCAACAAAGCTATATATCTCTTTCTTCTTATAATCCGCTGTGCCCTCACTCCATTCCTGAGCCTCCGCTTCTCTCAGGTATGATTCCTTATCGGGATATAGATAAACTCTTACCCTATCATCCCACATCCAAAAATCTGAATATCTCGGATACCCTAAATCTACAGCAATATTCTTGTAATATCGCTCGGCCTTATCAGCTATGCCTTTAGCTCTATTCTCATCCCCTGTATGGCATATGATAAAATGTGTACTGCCGTGCTCCTTCCAATCTGGCTCTGCTTGAGCCATTGAAACGATAAGAAACGTAGCGAGCAACAGGGCTACTAATAGGGTACAGGGTACAGGGGGCAGGGGGCAGCTTTTTCTGTGCCCTGAACCCTGTATCCTGTATTCTGATAATAATATTTTCATATTAACCTCGCAGTAATGTTTAGTACAATAGCCCTAGGTAGTTTTTCTGTACCCTGTACCCTGAAACCTGTACCCTGATAATTTAGTAATCAACGCGCTATAACGTTAATCTCAAATATAGGCAGCAGCATCGCTACAACTATAAACCCTACTATCAATCCAACAAACAATATCATAAGAGGCTCAAGCAGAGATGTCATAATGCGTATAGACTCCTCTGTATCATGCTCATAAGATAGGGCGACTTCAGAGAGAGCTTCATGCAGCCTTCCAGACTCCTCACCTATAATTATAAGGTTACTCACAAATATGGGTATAAGTTTAGAATCCTTAAGACTCTTGCCAAAGGATCCGCCCTGTTCAAGATCCTTATAACTCTTCTTGAGTTTACTCTTAATAATCTCATTCTCAAGCACGGGAATTCCCAATTCCAATGACTTTAATATCGGCACACCACTTCTAATAAGCAACTCCATGGTACGGCTAAAGCGGCCTAACTCATTCTTTAGCGTAAAGGTGCCAAATATAGGTATTCGCAGTTTTAGTAGGCTTAAAGCAAAGCGGCCTGCCTTTGTCTGCAGATTGCGTTTAATAAGCAGCGCTAAAATAATTAAAACAGCCGCTATCCACAACCAGTACTGGCGTAAAGATGAACTAACGTAGATTAATATTCTCGTCGGCAAGGGAAGTGTCTGCTGCATATTAATAAATATATTCATGAGTCTGGGCATAACAAATGTTAGCATAAAGATAATAGTTCCAATGCCAACAATGGCCATAAGGATCGGATAAGCCATAGCCATTCTAAATTTCGACAACATCTCATCTTGCTTTGCGCGGTAGTCAGCGATACGCAGCAAAGCCTCATGAAGCTTACCGCTATCCTCTCCTGCGCGAATAATAGCTATATACAAAAAAGGAAATATTTTGGGATACTGCGCTAGCGCTGATGAGAAGACACCCCCGGCTTTTACAGAATTATGAATCTCAGAGATCACATTCTTTAGATGCTCATTATCAGATTGTTCCAATAAAATATTAAGCGCATCCAATATCGGCACCCCTGATTTCAGAAGAGTTGCTAGCTGGCGGCTGAATATCGTTATATCGCGGGATCTAATCTTACCAAAGGGCCTTGTAAAAGAAACAGACCTAGTATCAGTGTCGGGTAAATGTTCTTCTATAGACATAGGAAGGCAATCACTCTGACTAAGTTTTTCAACAGCCTCAGCCTCAGTCTGAGCCTCTATCTTTCCCTCCACTATACCACTGGTCCCTTTTTTCGCTTTATACTTGTATACTGGCATCATTAATCCTGGTTAATTGGTGTTAATTAAAAAATCAAAAATAAAAATTAAAAAATGAAATTAAAAATTTAAAATTTTTGCAACCGACTTTATAATTTTTTGTTCTTATATTTGAATTTTGCATTTCAATTTTGATTTTTGATATTTTATTTTTAATTTTTTATTCTTTTCCCGTCGACATATTCGCGTTCACGTATTTGACTATCCTGCTCCTATCCGCACCAGCAACATCTAAAAAGCATACACCTATCTCGTATACCTTATCGAGCACTCTCTCTGCGACCCTTGTTATTCTAGCAAGACACTCTATGGGATCTTTGGTATCCGCTAACTCTATCTTAAGCTCTAATACAGAACCTATCTGGAGCTGGTCATTGGATTCAAACAAGAGCCCTCCCGCGCTAATATTCTTTGTAACACTAAAACACTCTTTGCCGCCTTTTCCCTGAAGCAACTCCTTCTCTGATCCAAATATCTTATAGCGTATATTAATAGTAGATCTAAGCCTAGGATAGATCCTCTTGTTTGCATACTCTGATTCATCAGCGGCCTCAGAAGGCGCGTAGTCTGAATCAGGTCCATTAATATCGCTGTTATTCTCTATGGCGGTCATTTGCGAATCTTTCGGCCTACTGGTCTGTTTAATAAAATCTTCGGCATCGTCATCGCCCTCCCGATCTTCCTCGCTCTGGGTAACCCTCATTACCTCCTCTGGCACAGTTACACCCTCCAGAACCTTCTCCCATCCCCCCTGACGCAGAGTTCGCATACCCTTTTTTATAGCAACTCGTTTTATATCAGACGAGGGGACTCTTTTCGCGATCAGATCCTTGATCATATCATCTATGAATAGAATCTCGTAGATCGCCGTTCTTCCAAAGAAACCTGTTAGATTGCATTTGTCACATCCTCTGCCCTTGAATATCTTAATCTCTTTAACCGACTTTAATCCTATGTCCTTTGCTATCTGCTCTTTTAATTCACTGGGTACAGTTTCATCTTCCTGCTTACAATTCGGGCATATAACTCTTATTAAACGCTGCGCTATTAGAGCCTCTATACTAGATGAGACAAGAAATGGTTCAAGCCCTATATCAAGCAATCTCGCGATCCCACTGGCCGCGTCATTAGTATGTAGTGTGGAAAATACCAGATGACCTGTTAAGGCAACCCTTATCGCAATCTCCGCTGTCTCAAGATCCCTTACCTCGCCCACCATCATTACATCCGGATCATGACGCAACATACTGCGAAGCCCTCTCGCGAAATCAAGACCGATCTCAGGCATAACCTGAATTTGGGTAATTCCAGACATCTCATATTCTATGGGGTCCTCAATGGTAATTATCTTTCGATCCTTACTATTAAGTCTACTTAAACAAGCATATAGAGTTGTGGTCTTGCCGCTGCCCGTTGGGCCTGTTACAAAGACTATACCATGAGGTTTCTTTAAAATATTCTCAAAAATTTCAAAATCTCTCTTTGGCAAACCGAGCTTCTCTATACTATAGAGCATCTGCGTAGGTAGGATTCTAATAACTACACTCTCACCATGAGGAGTTGGCATAACAGAGATTCTTAAGTCTAGTACATGATCCGCGACTTTTACAACCGCCCTGCCATCCTGGGGAAGCCTGCGCTCAACAATATTAAGATTTGACATAATCTTAATTCTTGAGATTATAGCGCTTAAGAAATTCTTAATCTCCGGTGGAACACTAGATTCATAAAGAATACCATCTATTCTATAGCGCAAGGCCATGCCCTGCCTATATGGCTCAAGGTGAATGTCTGTCGCGCGTTTCTTGTAAGCCTCTAATATTATCTGGTTGACCAGTCTTATAACAGAGGCATCTTCAGCTAACTTCTCTATATCCTCAACCTTGTCCTGTATAACATTCGATGGAAACGAGTCTAAATCCTCTAACCCTTGGGTTGATATTCTATCTAGAGTATCAGCCGCTAAGCCATAATATTTTTTTAGATTTTCTGATATATCCTCAGAGGTTGAGAGAACCATATCTATACTGCAACCGAGCTGTATCCTTATCTCATCCTGGGTCTTTATGCCTAGTGGCGCCGATACAGCGATGGTCAAGACGCCATTTTGCATATCAACTGGAATAAACCTATAATAAGTGGCGATCTTAACAGGCACTTTTTCAAGCACAGCTTTATCTATCTTCTTTGCCTTGAGATCAACATAAGTAATCCCTAATTTTTCAGAAAGAAGGCCCAATAGATCCTTTTCAGGAAGTATGCCGCGCATAACAATCATTTTCCCAAGACTTTCGCCAGAGAGCTGAGCTTCCTTAAAAAGAGCATCAAGGGCATCTTTTTTAATCATGCCTTTCTCAATTAAACCGTCATATAATATTGCGTCTGTTTTTTTTGGCATCAGTTCCTAGTTCCCAAGCTATTCAGAGTAACCAGTTACCAGTTCTCTGAGAAACCAGATCAGTTTTACAACATGTTCTTATGCTAGTAACCAGTTACCAGTTGCCAGTAACCAGATAATGTTAAGCTATTTCCTTTTTTGACGAATAATCAGTCCGCTTTTCGTAATCGAAAGTCTTTTATACTCTGGCATCTGGTATCTTCTGGTTTCTGGTTACTGGTTTCTGGTTACTCAAGTACGCTGGTTACTGGTTACTTTAGTATACTGGTTTCTACTCACTCAAACATCTTATCAATATCTTCCTGCATACGCCTGCGGTGTCTCTCTAACACCTCATCCATATCTTTTTTTGTAACTAAAATAAATCTTATTTTCAGGCCTCTTGCTTCTGTCTCTGCCTTCTCCATAGCATTAGTATCAAGCGGATTCGATATCGCGAATGTAACAGAGATATCGTCTATTTTAATAGGAAAACACCTGTGATCTGATATGAGAGATGAGCTGTATCCTTTCACCATATCCCAATCTATATAAGTATTATCCAAAGGAACAAAAGGCATATCGTACTGATCCGAGAGAGCCTGTAATAGATCTTTCTCTTCTATGCTGCCCCTGTTGATAAGAATACCACCCAGGAATTCTTTAGTAGTCTTCTGTTCATCCAGGGCAACATCAAGTTGATCCTGCGTTATGAGACCCTTTTCGATCAATAACTCGCCTAGTCTCTTTTGCTCCTTAGCCATTTTTTTGCCTTCCCGAAATATCCTTGCATAGTAACCAGTTACCAGTTGCCAGTTGCCAGATCAATTTTACAACATGTTCTTATGCTAGTAACCAGTTGCCAGTTGCCAGTAACCAGATAATGTTAAGCTATTTCTTTTTTGACGAATAATCAGTCCGCTTTTCGTAATCGAAAGTCTTTTATACTCTGGCATCTGGTATCTTCTGGTTTCTGGTTACTGGTTTCTGGTTACTCATTTGATAGCCCCTATCAAATAGAACTCCCCTTCTTCTCTCCTATCTACCTTGCCTGATATAATCATCTCGCAGCCATCGAGAGTCTGATCTATAGTAACATACTCTCCCTTCTTTCCTGTATAGGCCTCCGCGACAAAGAAGGGCTGAGTTAAGAAAAACTGCAGTTTTCTAGCTCGTTCATATATTGTGCGATCAGCTGCTGAGAGCTCATCAATACCTATTACTAATACGATTCGCCTCAACTCTTCATATCTTTGAAATATCCTGATAGTCTCCTGAGCTAAGTCAACATGGCGTCTTCCCACAATATCTATATCTAGGTTTGAGCTTGACGAGAGAAGAGGATCTATCGCCGGATAAAGACCTAACTGTATGCGCTCGCGAGAAAGTACCATTACTGAATCTAGGAAACCAAACAGAGCTACAACAGCTGGATCTGTTAAGTCATCCGCTGGAACATATACAGCCTCCATGGCTGTGATCGATCCCCCGCCTTCTTTTGTCGACCTTATTCTCTCGTGAAATTCACTAGCCTCTGAAATTAGAGTCGGCTGATAACCTGTCTCAGAAGGAACCCTGCCCAATAGAGTCGATATCTCAGCTCCTGCTTGAACAAAACGGAATATATTATCCACAAACAGGAGAACATCGTGGTTCTTTCTCTGCATCGACTCTGCCATGGTAATACCCGTCATAGCAACGCCAAAACGCGCGCCAGGAGGCTCGTTCATCTGGCCAAAGACCATCATGGTCTTGTCCAGTACTTCATGCTTTGTAAGCTCATGATAGAGCTCATTACCTTCACGTATACGCTCACCCACACCTGTAAATACGCAGGTGCCCTGGTATTTCTTAACAATATGTTGGATTACCTCAAGAGTCAGGATACTCTTTCCAAGGGCAGCGCCTCCTAAAATTCCGGATTTACTTCCCTTGACAAGCGGAAAGAGCAGATCTATAATCTTAATACCCGCTTCAAGAACCTCAAAGCTCCGGGCGCCACTCTTACTTATATTGACCTCACTGCCCATCTCAGCTTTTCTTATGGGTAGTTTTTCAACACTCTCTATCGGACCCTTCTTATCGATCGGCTCACCCAACATATTGATAATACGTCCATACAAAAGCTCTCCCGGCGGTATCTGAATAGTATCCCCTGATGAGAAGGCATCCGCGTTGTGCTGAAGATTTATAGTAGAATGGATAGAGATGCAACGGGCTATATTACCGGGAAGATGTTCAGCAACCTCTAGGATGACCTTGTCCCCGTCGACAGTCGCTGTTCTTACAACATTGTAGACATTGGGAACATCCTCTACTTTTTCAAATTTCACATCTACAACAGGCCCCTGTACAGAGACTACTTTACCTTTAATTATATTATCAGTTTGGTTTGGCATATAATAACCTCGAGGCAAAAAGCTCTCTCATATTGCGATCGACCAGCTCATGTCTAACACGAAAATACTCAAGCTGCAGTTTCTCATTCATCTCCCTTAATTTTTGCGCGCTCTCTTCAAGATGAACAAATCGGGCCGCGAATTCAGATAATTTACTTAGCCCGAGTATATCAAAAAGCTTCTGCCCCATCCAGAGATAGAGAAGATACTCTATAATATCTTCATCTGCTGACTCAACAATAATATCACCCTTCTTAATTTTCTTAGTTCCCTCTTTTACTGGAGAAAGGTGCGGGGTAAACTGAACCAATTCAACGCGCTGTACTGTAAACGATACAGGCCTAGGATAAGCAACCTTAAGATAGCCAAAAGATCCATCTAAAATCTTTTTAACAGCATGGTCTCTAACCTGCATAGCGCTGGCAAACCTCTGCTCCTCTTCAACGCCTCCAAATGCGACAAAAGGTATCCCAAACTCCTGCGCGTATGTCTTGCCCTTCTCTCCGATCACTATAAGTTCGCCCGGTATTTTCGCAAATTCAGCTATAGCCGCGTTAACAACCTGCATATTAAGCCCACCTAAAAGACCGCTATCTGAAGTAACAGCTATAATAAGCTGTTTCTTAACCTGGGGCTGTAAGAACGGATGAGCCTTTCCCTCTGGCCTAATTATCTCAAAAAAAGAATCTATATTGCTATATAGCTCCTCAAATGGATGAATCTTCTTCTCCAGAGCGCGAAATTGCGCTACAGATATATCCTTCAACGTATTAAGCAGAGCGCTCAATCCATCGTTGAACTCCATATCTTTCTTAAGTACTGATAGCGCCTTCATAGAGTATCTCTATTTAGTAACCAGTTGCCAGTAACCAGTCACCAGATCGGTTTTACAACATGTTCTTATGCTAGTAACCAGTTACCAGTTGCCAGTAACCAGATAATGTTAAGCTATTTCCTTTTTTGACGAATAATCAGTCCGCTTTTCGTAATCGAAAGTCTTTTATACTCTGGCATCTGGTATCTTCTGGTTTCTGGTTACTGGTTTCTGGTTACTTGAGTATACTGGTTTCTGGTTACTCATGCTATTTGCTCTTTCAAATATTCCTTCAAACAACTTTCCAACGTCTTCCTCAGATCATCGCTTAACTCTGTAGTTTCACGAAGAGTCTTAAAGAACTCCGGGCTCTTCTTTTCAATAAATGGCGTAATATTATCCTTAAAATGCTTAATCTGATCATTGGAAAGATTATCGAGTATACCTTTACTTAAGGTATATAACCATACTATCTGCTTTTCCATAGAGACCGGGTCGTTCTTATCTTGAACTATGAGCTGGTTAATTATCTCACCGCGCTTAAGTTTAAGCTCAGCTTCCTTAGATAGCCCTGTAGCGCGCAGCTGGGTCATCTGCAACAACTCCTTATACTGTAGGTAGTCGAGCCTAAGAGTCTTAGAGAGATCTTTCATAGCCTCCCATTGCGCTTTATTTCCGATACGTGATACAGAGAGACCAAAATCTATAGCGGGTTTGAAACCTTTATTAAAGAGAGCTGTTGAGAAATATAACTGCCCGTCTGTCATTGAGATTACATTTGTAGGTATAAAACCTGTAACATCCCCTTGAAGTATCTCTACAATAGGAAAGAATGTCATGGATCCGCTGCCATTCTCAGGTGACATGTACCCAGCGCGCTCCATTAGTTGAGAGTGGATATAAAATATATCGCCAGGATACGCTTCTCTTCCAGGAGCCCTTTCAAGCAAAAGAGATATCTGCCGATACGCCCAGGCGTGTTTTGTTAAATCATCGAAGACAACGAATACATCACGCCCCTTAGCCATAAAATATTCACCAAGCATGCACGCTGTGTATGGCGCCAGATATTGCTGCCCTGTCGGTAAAGAGGCGACGCCACTTACAACGATCGAATACTCAAAGGCATCCCTCTCTTTTAAAACATCTAATACCTTGACTAAACTTGAATATGGTTTTCCAATACAACAATATATGCAAACAACATCTTTGCCCTTCTGGTTCAATATAGCATCTACCCCCACAGTGGTCTTTCCTGTAAGCCTATCCCCTATGAGAAGTTGGCGCTGCCCCTTTGCAATAGGCATAACAGCATCCAGGATCAGCGCCCCTGTCTCAAGCGTCGAATCTACAGGCACCCGCTCCATAACCCCTGGGGCGATCTTAAATACCGGATACTCATCATCTGCTGCAATAGGCCCGAGCCCATCCTGAGGTTGACACAACGCGTCAACTACCCGGCCTATAAAATTATCAGAGACAGGTAGCTTTAAAGACTGCCCCTTATTAAAAACCTTATCACCCGCTCTTATATCAGAGACATCTCTGAGAAGAAGGATCTGTATCCTGTCTTGCACAAAGCCCATTACAAGACCTTTTACGCCGCTAGCAAACTCTACGATCTGACCATTAATACATGAGGGCATACCAGAGGCGAGAACTATGAACTTGCGTACAGATTCTACGCGGCCAACCTCATGAACATTAAATCTTGATTCTGTATTTACTGAATTCTCTTGAGCTTTACTCACTTATAATTTCCTTGTTTGGTCTTAACGTTTTAGATTCTTCTCTTATCCTGTTTAAAAGACTACCGTCTAATACAAGGCTGCCGATATTAATAATAATGCCCGCGCCGATCGAGCCGTCGACCTCTTCCTTTATAGAAACCTCTCTTCCCAAAAAAATATTTACCGCTTCACTTAATGACGCTTTTATTTTGTCATCGAGTTTAATGGCAGAGACAATTTTTACATCCTTTATATCCTCTGGTATATGCAATCTATTCGACTGCTGAAAACCGTTTTTGACCAGCTCTGAAATAGACTCCTTATGAAAATCCTCTTTAAATCTATCAGGTAATATACCTGCTGTCAGCTCACAAGACTTAAGAACAGCCTCGTCTTCTATTCTCTTCTCAATCTCAGAGATCAAGAGATTGCGAGACTTATCCGCCTGCTCAATTATCTCCTCACTCTTCTTTCTAGCTTCATTTAGCAGCTTATCCTGCTCGCTCTGCGCGTCTTTCAATAAACCCTCTTTCAATTCTTCAGCTTCTTTTCGGGCATTAGACACGATATCTCCCGCCTTCTTCTTTGACTCCGCAAGGATCTTATTTGTCTCCTCTTCTTTTTTGTTAAAATCCTCGTTCAGTATATCGAGATGTTTTGTCGCAGAGACCATATTCTGAGACATTATCTTTCTAAATGTAAATATAAGTATAATAAAAATAAGCGCCTGAAAAACAATCATTGAGAAAACTAACATCGTATCTACTCCCTGTTTAGAACCTGTTCTGAAACAAAAGTTAATTAAAAATTGAGAATTAAAAATTAAAAAAATAAATTTAAAGATAAAAAATTTTCTTCTAGTAC
>JBHPDT010000015.1:0-30927 GCA_042577545.1 Candidatus Omnitrophota bacterium
GAATAGTAGCTTTTTGAGGGTATAAACACATCTTGGGCCTGTGACTTAAATCTAACCTTAATTCCGTCGGGCAAGCCTCCACCTCGATATTGAAAAGATTGAATGTCATTCTTTGCTATCTTAAATTTATCTAAAACAAAATCGCCGCCCCTAAAAGTAGTTAACCCTCCGCAAAAAAGAGATATGGAAATGACGATCTTCTCCTTAAGAAAAGTGAGCTCTTGCTGCGCTTTCCGCAGCCCATGAATGTGGCAAGGTAATCCAACAAAAGCATAGCGACCAGCGCTCTCTCGGATCTCCTTAAATGCTGCCCCCGTAGGTGTGGGGCAATATTTTGACCCCTTAGACGCTTCAAGTTCGTCTTTTGTCCTGGCAATATATACCTCACTCTGCATAGGATATTCTGGCTTAGCGCGCGTTACAACCGCGCCCTCAATTTCTCCCGCGTCAAACAAAAATTGCAATATGCCGGTTACAAATCCCGCGCTCGAGGCTTCCTTGCGTAATCGCATATCGCTCATCCACCCAGCATATGCAACCTGATAATAGCCAACCTCAGAATCATAATCGCTTTCTTGAAATAACTTTTCTGCCATGAACGCGGTAGCATCACTTCTACCGGGACAAACATCCGCGCAGAGCCCGCAATTAGTGCACAACTTACTGGCGATACGGGGGAAAAGCATGTCATTCCTGGCTATATAAAGCTCTATAGCATTTTCCGGGCAAACTCCGTAGCACGCACCACAACTCATACATAAATTGTTTTGTGCTACTTCATCAACTAGCATCAATAGTTCTCGCAATCATACTTATTATAGCAGCTACTGGTTCAAAATATCCTTTAAGTCGTTTGTGTAACGCATATATATATCTTATCTGAATCGCGCTACTTGCAGAAGAGTCATAATATCATCCTTATTGACAAGCCTTGTTATAAATATCCCGGCTGAAAAAATTATAAAGATCACTGCGAGTTGTACGGGTCTATTAAAAGAAAACCCGATCTTACCAATCAGAAAGGCGGCTCCCCCAAGCGCTAGTAGTAAAAATCCTTTATATGATATCGGGTATGAAAAAACCCTCTTTATTATTATTACTTTAGCAACTATAAACATGAGTGTTGATATGGTAGTAGCTGTTGCAGCACCCACAACGCCATACCTCGGTACTAACATATAGTTTAGTACCGCATTGATCAGGATCATGCCAGCAATTAATTTCATGCTTAAATCCGGGCGTCCGCTACTTGGAAATATATTGCCAAAAGTATTCATAACAGCTAAGGGTAAAATTGATAGTGTGAGAATTATAAAAGGAGTATATGATCTGAAAAACTCCTGCTGGCCGCGGAAGAAAAAAGATACAAAATCGCTATACAAAAGAACGAGCAGCATGGCTATCGGCGTTAGTACAAGCGAAGTAGATTTTATGGCTACAGTTACCAGGGAACCTATGGGTTTGAATTCATTCAAGCCATGATACCTAGCAATAGCGGGCGTCGTAATTTTTAAGAGTGCTGCGGGAATAATTAAAAAGGCTTTCGAAAAAAGAATCGCTATAGAGTAAACCCCTACCTCTGTCTGCGAACCATAATAACCGATGAAAAACATATCGAGTCGTGTATTAAGATCGACCAACAGGCATACACACATAACCTGAAGTCCAAAACGTATAAGGCTCTTTGATTTTTTTGCAACTATTGAGATTTTAAGCAACCCCTGCTTTCGCAGAAAACCTAGTCCGTATAAAAACGCTGCGATCTCAGCTACCATATACGAATAAAATATATAATGCGTCGGTAAGTGCGCCGCATGGACAATTAAAAGCGCGGCAACTGTTGAAACATATTTCAAACAGTTGATCGCAAATATTATCCTAACTCGCTCAATGCCATTAGCTATACCAATTATGCTAAAATTTAACGCCATCGGTAGTATTGTGAATGATAATGTCTTCAGTACGTTTTTCAGGCTAGGTATATTAAAAAAATCGGAAATTGAAGAAGAAAGAAAGTAAGTCAATATCCCAGCGAATATACCCGCGATAAATGTAATCAGCAGACCAGAAATAGCATACTCCGCCTGTGCATCCTTGTTCTCATATTTAAGAGCGAGGTAGCGCGTTAGACCGACATCAATTCCCATACTGCCTACGCGCGCGGCAAGCAACATTATTGCAACTGACAGAGAAAATAGACCAAGAAAAGAAGCCCCCCAGAACCGTCCCACCAGAAGCCTTGTAAAAATGCTGGCGCCAGCGACAAGGATGGTAGAAAGCATAGCATAAATTATGTTACCCCTGGTCTCACAGGAAATGGCTCTTAGCATATGGGCTTTTTAGGCATCAAGTAATGACTTGGCCTCGCGCATTTTATTGAATATAATATTAGTTAAATGACTATGCTTCTCTTCCAGCTGTTTTCTTACTGATTGCTCATCATTCACGCACAACATAATCTTCTCCAGCAACAGTTCAGTGGACAAAGCCTCCATATTAATAGATAAGTCCTGCTGTCCACATAATGACATATAGCCAAAAAGTTTCTCTTGTGAGTTTATCGTTATTGTTGGGGTGAAAATGTTTGTTGCTAAAATCGCGGCGTGCATCCGCGTAGAAACAAGTACGTTTAAATAAGAAAGCCATGCTTGAAATTCATAGGCGCTCGGATAATATTTAGTAATCAGTGTTAGCCGGGAGTGGTCTATCTCGTTGATCAATTTAGCAGACAGCTCGTAATCTCTCTTATCGGCATCACCAAACGGCATATTTGCGACAAATAACAGGGCCTTATTCCGCTCATCTTCAAGCAACCTTATAATAGTATCCCTTACGATGTCATAATAATATGTGTGGCTCCCGCGGAATGATGAAATGCAAAACCCTATTTTTCTACTCTCATCTGTCTCGATAACCTTTAAATGATTTTGATCTATCTCGATATTTTTCTCAGATATATCCTGAGAAATAACAACATCGGGGCAAAAAAGTATTTTATCGCAATTGCTGAGAAGAGACCTTAAAGAATCTAGGGAAATCTTATCCCTGACCATCAGTAAATCCAGCTTGCTAAGAACGAGTTTAAATATAACATAAAGAAAATTACGTTTGAAGGGCCCAAAACTCTGGGGGAAAATAACAACTTTTTTCTTTTGCAGTTTGGCTATAATATAAGGGAAAAGCGTAAGTATAACCGAGTATCCCGATTCACTCGCGATACCTTCGCCACTAATACTAACTATCAGCTCGGCATCATTATAATAATTGACAGATCGTAGGAGATCGGAATTCCACGTATAGATCCGGTAAGGCGCTCTTAGAGAAAGTTTATCCAATACACCGAGATTAAATGTGTGAATAATAAACCAGCTCAGTGACCTTATAAACCAAATTAGCTTAAGGGCATATGATTTTCCAAGGGGAAAATCCCTTGCTAATAACTTTGATATACTAATATCGACAATTCTCTCAAGCTGATCCGGATTATAGGCCAGACCCCTTATAGTTGCCCTTGGATACAATTGTTTAAGAATCCTGTAAGAGTTCTGGAATAGGGCTACATTACCGATATGAGAAATTCCACATATGTCTGTTATTAATATATTATCCATCTATTCTGTTTTGTATGAGAGCGCCTTTTTTGTATCCTTTTTTTTCCATATCTGACATTAAGCAGACCTGCCAGAAGGAATCATTTTCAAATATACTTATGTGAACACAGTTGTAATAAACAATTGTTATATGTTTATTTGAAAATAACTGTTTTAATTTTTTATTAAACACCCGCATGGGTCTTTCGCCAAATGAATTATATATAAAAAAAACTGTGCCGTCAGCGGGTATAAATTCTATGACATCTCTATTGACTATTTGAACGTTCTTGAATCTGGCAAGTCTTTCACCGGTTTCTTGAGCTATGCTCGTATCTATCTCAACACCGATAATCTTATTGCGCAATCCCTGGTCAAGCCACCAATTTATAACTCTGCCTCTGCCGCAGCCAAGGTCTACCAAGACATCATCTGGCCTGATATTAAGATCCTTAAAAATATACGGAAGAACAAAAGAATGTGTTGGGCTAGCGTGATGATATTCCGGCGCCGGAGATGCTCCCCGCTTCCAGTCTATAATAATTCGTCTTTGATACTTATAATCTAAATAAAAATTTCTTAAGGCTAATGCGATTTTATTTGGGTGCCTTAAGAAATCATATATTCTTAAAAATATATCTTTTATTGCCATAAACAGCAACCTCCGGTCTTATTGTCTTGTTTTTGCATTGTATAACTCAATCGTGTTTGCCGCCATCAAATCTACTGAAAACTTTTTTGCTTTCTCTAGCGCGTTTATTCTTATCTTATTGGCCAGTGACTCATTATCTATCAATTCTTGCAGTTTCTCAGTAATATCAGAAATATTATAGGGGTCACACAGTACCCCATCGCGCAAATGAGTAATCACCTCAGGTCCTGCCCCAGTTTTGGAGCCCACCACCGGAACCCCATATAGCATCGCCTCAATATAGGAAAGGCCGAACGATTCATCTGGAGATGGGAGCGCAAAGAGATCTGCCTGCAAATAGTACTCCCCGATTTGATCATAGGGCACGTACCCAGCTAAGGTTACATTATCAGCGATGGACAGTTTCTGTATAGCTTGCTCAACGGAATTCTTGGCCCGACCAAGTGCGCCCACTACTGTGAGGTTGACTGAATAATTTTTTTTAATTAAAAGGTCTACAGCGCTTAGAAGATTCAATAGCCCCTTTTGAATCACATTTGTGCCAACGAAGAGTATCTTAATAATATGGTCTCGTTTTTTTGGTCGTGCAGTATCTGTCTGCTCCCCCTCTTTTCTCAAGGGTATACCGTTATATACAGTAACTACACTCGAAGGGTCAAGATGATACGCTTTAACAAGAGCTCTCTTTTCATAGTCACTCACCGCAATTACAAAATCAGCCTGCGGAAATCTTTTCTTCTCATCTACCTTGCGAACCATTAGATAGGCCCATCGCGGAAACCAAAACCAGGCTGGATAAATATTTAGGTAAGATAACGGATTAATGGGGCATTCGGCAGCGCAGTAATCATGCACCGTAACAATTTGCATAGCGCGCGTTTCACGTATTTTAAAGCATTCGCTTTGATTCGTAAAATGTATAATATCATAATCGTTAGATTGAAGCAGCTCCCTGACCTTGACCTTAAATCGTCGCCGTAACAAGAGAAAGCCACCGAGAGAATTATCTTTATAGGGCGTCCTTACAGATACAAATCGCATCTTCTCCGAGCTGTGACATATCTCTCCAGTGCAAAGTACAGTAATCTTAGCATCGGGTAGTTGCTCCGCAACACCCTCCACCAGCAAGCGGGCGTATACTCCAGCTCCTGTTTGAGCATCGGTAAATTGTGAAGCTATAAATAAGATCCTCATCAACAACCCTTGATAATATTTGAACTATCTTCTGGCCCGCAATTTAGCAGGAGATCCGTAACTGACATGTTAGGTATAAAATCTCCAAAAAGTTGAGGGTAGACAGGGTGCTGAAATTCTTGGAATACTAAGCGTATCCCCTCCTGATCAAAGAGTTCAGTCTCCAAGTACGCCTTTGCCCCAATCCCGCTGAGATAGGTATCTGCTCCAACCTTTTTACATATATTTATTAGCCGCCTTGTTGCTTTTTCAGTAATATTCATTGAAGAAGAATAGGTGGTATCTACATTGACTTTTAGTTCATTGCTAAAAAACTTCAGCAATGTAACATTTAGGCTGAGCAGATCATCCCATTCCTTGTTATAAATTTGCTCAAAAAATTCCCTGTATCTATCAAAATATTGCGCCTTCCCATAATAGAACCTTAAGCTGCCCCAATGTTTTTTAAACCAGTTATGACCATTGTTAATTTTAACTTCATTTATGTAAGGCCGCTCGTTGCTTTGATGTGATATGGGCACACTCAGCCACGCACCGCCCTGGTCTGTCTTAATCATATTTCTGTTAAAAAAATCCCGGCTTATATACTCAACATCATCCAAGAATACAAATAAATCACTTTTGAGCCACTTATGAAAAAACCCAAGCCAGGGCATGTACATAGGTTGATGCGCCGCTACTATCATTGCTCCTCCTCGGGATTGGTCAGAAATCGAGTCACCTCAAATGCCTCAGCGAGTTCCACTTTCGTCTGCCTACCCCTGAACTTGGCCAAATTAAGCATCGCGTCCCGCTCCATGTAAATTTCCTTCTTTTGCGATTTATGAAATTCCAGCGCCTCCTGCTTCTGCGCTAAATATTTTGTCACATCTACAAAAAATGTAGGTCTAAAAAATTGCGTTACTGTTGGCGACTCATACGATAATATCTTTGGGACTGATCTAAACGCAGTTATTGATACCTGCGCGGCCGTTCTGTGATCCTGATGCACTTCGTTTACGCTGGGTATAATCGCAAGTACTGGATTAAATCTATCGATCTGGTTTTCTAGAAATTCAATTACCGTATGATCACCGGGTATTTTCGTATCCGGATAATTGCCAAAAACTATCTCTTTGGCACCCAAGGATTTTAAAGCTAATTCCGTCTCCTTGACTCGCTGCTGAGCGTTGCCGCGTTCTTTTTCGCCATTTGTAAGAATCACTCCCATCACGCTATACCCCTCATCAACATAATAGGCGATAGTTGCGCCACACCCTAATTCGATATCATCCGGATGAGCGCCAACCGCGATTATATTTTTCACTTTATCCACCTCCGTTATTTTACACTGATTTTTTTGTTGACCGTATAAACTCCCGCACCTGTTTCGGGTTCTGTAAATTGTGGCGTAATAAATAAAACTCTCATTACAATCTACTTTCTTGTCCCTTGGTTATATACGCCTATCGTTCTCTGTACTTGCTCAATATCTGAGTAATCTTCCTGCGCGATAGCCCTCCCCCGCAAACCAAGGTTCTTCATTTTAGCAGGGTCTGTTACAAGATCTTTAATTTTATTAGCTAAGTCCGATACATCCAGAGCTTTAAATAGCAGCCCGTTTTCACCGCACGATACAACGTCCCTTATGCCATCAACATCGCTGCCAATAACCGGCTTAGCGCTAGCCATGGCCTCTAACAACACAACCCCCATAGCCTCTTCTCTTGATGCAAGCACAAACATATCAGACGCCGCATAATATTCGGGTAATAATTCATTAGCAACCGCATTAGCCATAATAACTTTATCGCCAAGCGAAAGTTTCGCGCGTAATTTTAGTAAATTTTCCATCTCCTCCCCTTCTCCTACAACAAGCAATCGCATATCGGGAAAATCGCTTGCCAACATCCCTACGGCGCTTACAATATCACATACTCGTTTTCTTTCCATCAAGCGTCCGACACATAAAATCACGGTACTTTCTTCAGTAATGTTAAATTGTTCACGAATATTCTTCCCGGAAATGTCAGGATTGAATTTCTTCATATCTACTCCGCTAGCATAAATGAGTTTTATTTTTTCAGAGTCCGCGCCTAGGCTGATCGCTTCTGATTTCATGGCGCTGCTGTTGACAGTAATAGCGCTGGCATTCCTAAGTACATACTTAGCAAGGGGCTTTAGGGCTGGACGCTTGCCCCAATCAAGCAAATCAGAGCCATGCGCAGTAATAACGATTGGTAAACCGTGTAGTTTCGCTACAATAACGCCTATTAGGCCTGTCGGGATTACCCAATGCGCGTGAATCAACGCATATCTATTGCGGCATACTAACGCATTGCACTTCCAAAACCCAGACCACATATATGTAATCATCCGAAAAATGGGTATCTTTTTATATAAGTACAACGGTTTATTCCCCGACCAAAAAGTAAACCTGTGCACATTGCCAAACGATTTCGCTTCCCGAGCAAGCGACGTATCATATATTTTGGGGGTCAATATATCTACTGAGATATTTTGGCAGGCAAGATCCGAAGCAATCTTCTTTATGTGGGTCCCGCGCGTGCTTTCTTCCGTGTCAGGATAGACTGTTGAAATAAAGAGTATACGCATTTTCTGTATTTTATATTATCTTCTTTCCAGAATTCTTAAGCTTACTGATATCCTCTTTGCTTGGATAAGAAAAGACGGTAGCCTCGCTCATATTGTTCTTTTTAATATCCACGCGGCCATCCCTTATCATATCAATGGTCCTGATAAATAATTTTGGGGTTAAAGCAATAACCTTTTTATATAAGGATTCAAATGTATCGTTATTTTCAATCGGTATCACCTCCTGCAACAATATACCCCCTCCATCTATTATCTCATTCACATAGTGTATTGTTACGCCAACTTCTTTCTCGTTATTCAACATCGCCCAAAATACCGGGTAAACTCCTCTATACTTCGGCAGCCGCCCGGCGTGTTTATTGATAACTCCAAGCTGAGGGATAACTCTTAAGCGTTCACTTAAAAAGTGGCCTTGTGATGAGATAATAAGATCTGGTTTTAACGACTCAAGAAGCTGTATAGTTTCTTTAGAATTTATATCCTCAACATTGAATAATGGGATATCATATTTCCTCGCGACAGCTTTAAGCGAATAACATCTTTGGAAAGCACTATAACGAGACGCAGTATCAAGTAGTTTATTCTTGCACACCTGCATAGTCTTACGAAGAAAACCCAAAAGACCATAAAGATCAAATAAAAAACGCACTACTCCAAGCGTACTCTTGCCTTTTGTGACAAATGGAACAGTCACAATACCTATAAACTCATCTCTTCTCTCTTTTAAGAGCTGCTCATAAACATGGGGCTGGTACGTGTTTTCACGAGATACAAGAGCTAGGATTTTCACAGCAGATCGCTCGCTACGTCTCTCATCAGCCTAAAACTATACTTTTCGCTAAATTTAGACAGCATGAAATTATAAAGAGATATTTTCGAGTCTATTTTCTTGCCCAGACCAGGCTTAACAAGAAGCCTATCATCATTAATGCTTGAATAATAATCAACCAGCTCAATTCCATGCAGCTCATACAGGAGCGGGCGATCAAATAGATTGAAATAGGAAAAACAGAGATTAAAAAAATGCGGGCCTAGCATATATAAGAGTGTGCCCAAAAAAGGCAGCTGGACAACAGGTAAAATAGTTGTGGGCAATTCCACTATCTTAGCCTTACCTCGCTTCCATATGCTGTCCCCTGAAGGCCTATATGGCAATTTTGGGGCTAGGCCCATCATCGGGTTACTGCTTAAACTGCTCTCAAGCCTTCCTCTGTTAAGTAGGCTGTTGACCAATTTTATAATCGGTGCAACGCAAGACGCGAAAACAGATGAATCATACGCATAGCCCAAGGATTCCAAGATATTAAGCGTTTCAGCATTAACGCCCCAGCCAGGAGCTCGAAACCCTTTTATTTTATCTCCGATAATATCAGAAAGAATCTTGTCTGCCTCTTGGATCTCATCTCTTTGCTCATCAGGGCTTAAACGATAAAAAGCCTGATTATGATTCAGCGTGTGATTTGCTACCTCATGTCCTCTGTTGGCTAATTCGCGTATCATTGCGCGGTTTTTGGGATGCTTACTATCATTGCCAACTACAAAAAAAGTAGCTTTTACATCATATTGATCGAATATATCCAAAAAACGCGGCAAGGCATCATCGTATACAGCATTAATATTTGTCGCATCGATGGGCTCAAGCCCGCGAGCGCTCAGATAATGATAGATCGGATCTAAATCAACAGATATAGCGCAAACTCGCTTACTCATTCAGCTTCCTTTGGATCCTATATATCTCTTTTCTTAGATCGTTTATCTGCAGGCCGATCAGTCCGAACGAGAAGAGTAGAATACCACCTAGCACCATAAGGGTCATAAGAGTCATGAGCGGTCTAGTTGGATTAAGAATCCCCATAAATCGTAGATAAGCCAGGTATGCTCCCAGCCCCGCGCCCGCCAAAGATATAATAACTCCTAAAGCTCCAAAAAGAAGTATGGGACGCTCCAGAAAGGTAAAGACAAGATGGCTAAAAATGTATTTTTTAGCGGTAAACGAAGCCCCGCGAACTGTTTTTTTGCGTTTGTCTTTTTGCGGCCATGCCAAAATGGCGGGAATCTCCGCAACAGCATATTCCAACGCAAGTATTTTCGACATAATCTCAAGATGGATCTCTTTGTCATTAGAGTGAAGACAGAGTGATTTGACGCATTCTCTACGATATATCCTTGTCATACCAGAAACCATATGAACTGTGTTGCCAACAGCTGCTGCCAGCAGCTTATTGCCCCACACGCTAAGCATCGCCCTGACAAACGGCACATTCTTTAGCTGGCCGCCTTTCATGTAGGGACTGGCAATAACAGCATCACAATTTCTGTCTTTGATAGCATTGTAAAGCCTTCCCACAATATCAGCGCCCCAGGTCAGGTCACTCTCTGTTGTTATAATAAAGTTTCCCGCTGCAGCACTTATGCCCTGCCTAAGCGCGTATCCGCGACCTTTGTTGTGTTTATACGAGATTACATTCAATTCATGAAGTTGTTTTTTTAAATTATCCACTATTTCAAACGTATTATCCGTACTTCCATCATCTACAAATAATATCTCAAAGCTTACAGAAAGGGCTCTTACTGCGGCATGCAGCTGCTTCAGATTGCTCTCAATTGCCCCAGCTTCATTGTATCCAGGCACGACTATGGACAGCTCAACCTTATTCATCTTTTACCTCCAGCTATATCAGTTAGTTATCGGGCAACCCTTACTAGTATTTTTTTTCTTTGTGTGTATCGCTTATTACAGCTACTGCAGGAAAAATTCGGGTTTAGGCTGCAGCCGCACTCGCATACCCATCCCTTCTGTTTAGCGGGGACACCAAGCATAAGAGCGTATTGGGGAATATCACTTGCCACAACAGCCCCCGCGGCAATAAACGCGTCCCTGCCGATGGTGTTGCCGCATACTATAGTGGCGTTGGCACCTATAGTGGCGCCTCTTTGAACTAAAGTCTTCTTGTATCGCTTCTTAACGGGGTACTTGCATCGAGGCTTTAATACATTAGTAAATACCATGGACGGGCCGCAAAAAACGTCGTCCTCAAGCGTAACCCCTGAGTATATAGATACGTTATTCTGAATTTTAACATTGTCTCCAATCTTAACGCCTTCACCAACAAATACATTTTGACCTATAACGCAGTCTTTGCCTATTTTTGCACCTTTGGATATATGGCAAAAGTGCCATATCTTTGTCCCGCTGCCTACCTTTGCCCCGGCATCAATATAGGAACTTTCGTGGCAATAAATATTTTTTCTTTTCGATTTTGTAACTTTTTTATCCATGGTGGGTCTCCGTTAATGACTTTTCTGCCTCTTCGATGATCTTCAATACACGCAATCCTTCCTCTCCATCTGTTCTGGGATTTTGGCGCCTAGTAACACACTCGTAAAAATGCAGCAGCTCTTCACGCAATGGCTCCTTATCCTGAACATCTATAACCTCACACTGCGCTTTCTGCGCAAGGGGAACTTTACCCTGAATCCACTCTATTTTGTGTGGATAAATACATAGCTTCTCCTGGCTCATATCATTAAAAACAACCATGCCCTCTGAGCCAACAACTACAAGCTTCTGCTCTTTATAAGGATGAAGCCAACTTACAAATATGTGTCCCTTTACTCCATTTTTGAATTCAAGTGTCGTAAGAGTAGTATCATAAATTCCCCTATTTAAAAAATCGCCCCCAAAAGCACCGATCTTTATAGGCTCCTCTCCAAAAAGCATTAGCATCGCCGATATATCGTGCGGCGCAAAACTCCATAGTATATCCTCTTCAGTTCTGAGCTTTCCGATGTTGAGTCTATTTGAATATATATACTGAATCTTCCCAAGAGATCCGGCAGATATCATATCCTTTAGCCTAATAAGCGCTGGATGATATTGTAAAATGTGCCCTACCATAAGCACTCGGTTATTCTTATTTGCCAAATTAATAAGCTCTTGCCCTTCAGCCACGGTCAGGGCGAGCGGCTTCTCCACAAATACATCTTTGTCAGATTCGAGTGCTTGTTTAGCAATGTCATAGTGCGTGACAGCAGGGGACGCTATTGCGACACCCGTAATCTCAGGCGACCTCATTATATCAGTAATTTTATCTGTAAAAATCAGATCCGGATATTCAACCTTTTTTTCGCTAATCACAGCTCCGCTGGAATCACATGCGGTGTGCAGCATGCCTAAATCTGCAAGATTACGCAATATGTTTTTTCCCCAGTACCCCAGCCCTATTAGGCCTATATTTTTTTTGTTTTGCATATTCGCTTTACTCCATTTTGTTTTGTAGTTTATGCAACACTAAATAGAAATAACTGATAGGGCTCGATAGAGCTCCGCCCGCTCGGTCACATGGACCGGCTCGCGGGCAATACTCTGTCGCGCTTCTCGCATTAATTCAATTCAACAAAATCTGTATCCACGATACACTTTACCGAAGACGCTATAGCGTCAATTGACACAACCAGCGATGTGTTCTTGCTTCTTTTCTCAATAATGCATCCTTCAAAACCCTTAAGAGGTCCTCTCTTTATAAGCACCGGGTCGCCTATCTTCAGATAAGGATACGGATCTATCTTTAGGTCGTTTTCGACCATAATCTTTATAGAATTGATAACGCTATCCTGAATTTCTATATATCGCTTATTAAAATGGACCACCGTTACTACGCCTTCCTGACCCACTATTTGGGACTTATCTTGTAAACAAAACCTGGCAAAACAATAACTTTTGAATACAGGCTCTTCAATAATTTTACTTCTATCTGACCAGCGTTTCTTCAAAGATAACTTTGGAGTAAAAGCATCGACTCCTTTTTTCATAAGCTCACGCTCTACAAGCTTCTCATGTCTCGGTTTTGTATACAGCGCATACCACGCAGAAATATCGTATTCACCCATTACGCGTACCCTTCCTTGCCCTGACTATAAATCGACGCACTAATTCTTATGGTTTATCCTACTGTCAATCCACTCGTCAAGCACATCTTTTTTTAGTCTCCACTGGCCTCCGATCTTAAAACCAGGGAGTTCCCCGTTTTTTATAAGCCTATAAACTGTGATTAGATGCAAACCGAGGTATTTGGCTGTGCTCTTTGGGGTCATAATCTGATGCTCATGATGCTGCGCACGCTCATCACCCTGAAATCTATCTATCTTCTCGTCCATATATACAACTTATCATACTACTACAAAATGTCAATAATATATGGTCAATTTGAAAAAAAATTTGGGGGCATACTATTCTTAGTAATTGCTTAAGAATGCTATATATTGCTATATTTTTTCAGGGTAGCATTACTTAGTGTTATTATATGATCGGCTAAGAAAATGGATAAATCGGCGGGTTTCTGAAATTAGCTCTTCGGTATTCGATTCTGGCCTTTGCAGTCAAAGGCTATAGATAACCTATGAACAAGAAGCTAACTATACATTTCATTGAAATCTCTACTGCTCGCTATTAAAAAGTACGCATACTATTTAAGCCTTTCGGCCAATTTCTCATAAATAGCTATTATCTTAGTCTCTGTATTTTTAGCATCAAATTCTTTCACCGAATCAACCGCGTTATCACGCAGCTTTTCATATAACACATTGTTATCCAATAGGGTACGGATTTTTTCAACTAATTCATCTATATTATCTGGTTTAAAAAATAAGCCGTTCTCCCCGTCTCGCAGCCAATCAACCTTTCCTCCGACTTTTGACGCAACCACAGGCGTTCCCGACGCAAGGGCTTCAATCCCTACAAGGCCTTGCCCTTCGTGAGAGCTCGGAAATACAAATATGTCAGCGGCATGATACCATTTTAACAATTTATCTTGTGGCATTAATGGAAAAAATAAAACCCGTAGCCCTCTCCTTTCTGCATATGTCATAAGTTCATTCAGCAGAGGACCTTCACCAACTATCGCAGCCTGTATTTTTTGATCCTTCAACATATCCAGTGCCCGCAAATACACCCGCGGCCTCTTTAGCTCCGTGAGATATCCGACAAATAAGAGCAGGGGAACGCTATCGCTTATGCCAAGTACCTTCTTAGCGGCCGCTTTTGATCCACAAGGCTTAAATTTACCGCAGTCGATACCAGGGGAAATAACATCGATCTTATTTTCAGGCTGTGCGCCATAACGGATAATGTCTAGTTTGCCAGGAGAACCTACTGTGATAATTTTATCTGAAGAATCGTATACGATTTGAGCCAATAATCTCCATAAGGTATTTGTTTTCATCGCTTCTATGTCACTGCCATGCGAGGTAATAATAAAAGGTATCCTATGGCACATCTTATATATAGCTCCGAGCAAACCAGGCATAACGGAGTTATGCGCATGCACGATGTCATATCTTTTAAATAAAACAGGCATAAAAAACACTATAAAAGGTGTACATTTAACAATATTCCACAGTAAGCCCGTTTTAAATGTGGGGTATGTCATAAATCTAAATATGGGATTAAAGAAAACCGTGTAGTCAGTGCCATGGTCCCGGCCCCTCAGGTTTTCGACCTGCCTTTTAATAATGTTTCCTGGGTATAGGTGCTTTACTGTTGGATATGAATTTGAGATAATTAGTATTTTTTTTCTTCTCTTATTCCCGCGTCTTTCCATGTTCACCCCTGCATGGTTTAAAAAATATGCCGGCTCATCTGTATTTTATTATATTATATACATTTCGCAATATGAGCTTGAGATCTTGATAGAACGTGCGCTTTTCTATATCTCTCTTATAAAGTTCCATCTTTATTGGTAAAATATATTTTATATAAGCTTCTTCAGGATCCTTGTATTTTGAAAGCATCTTTTCCTCATCCCTAAAGTCGATAGTGGCATAATCTAATAACCCGGGTTTTAGTTTCAAAATTTTCTTGTATTCGTCTTTATAGATCTCAACATATTTTGGCACCTCTGGCCTGGGCCCCACAAGCGCCATATCCCCTTTTAAAACATTTATGAGCTGTGGTAATTCATCAAGCTTAAATTTACGCAGCAAACCTCCGATCTTTGTTATCCTGGTGTCATTCTCGGCTGTCACTTGCTGGTCCTGTGTTGCGCCAGAATACATGGTTCTGAATTTATATATTGTAAATGGCTTGAATCCAACCCCAATACGTTTCTGTGAAAATAATATAGGCCCTCTGCTATCTAGCTTTATAATAATAGCTATAATAACAAACAACGGCATAAGAAAGATAAGAAGTAGCGCTGAAACTACAATATCTAATATTCGCTTAGGCAAGGCTGCAACCCTATTGTTTTAATACATCAAAACCAGTAGTCTGAGAATCTCTACAACATAATACGCATTAAGTGCTCCCAGGCGGTAACATTAGAACTGGTAATCTGTTGTTTTCTTTCCCGGATGTAAATATGCGCATAGCCGACATCACACTTTGACAAGCCTGGTCAACCAGTCGATAACATTATAGCCGTACGGAGAACCGTCTATCAATATAGCTATGCTGGCTCTTCTTCCCATGTTATTGCTATTGTATCATAAAAATAAAGACGGTTCTAATTAATAATTTGAACCATACCTTTTTCTTAGCAAAATCATAATAATTACTCACCAATCATGCAGATCGCATAACGGCAATGTGTGCAGCAGCACTACCAGGTGGCCGTCCCGTTTTCAGTGTCCCCTTTTTTAGTCTCCTTTTTTAAGCGGGGCTAAATATAGCAAGGACAGTATTTATTTTCCGGCAAAGTATTACTTAGTAGGTTGTGCAGCTGCCTTGGCGAAACTGTTTCAGCATCAGGCCAAAAACTCATTTGCTCTAATTTTTCTGCTTGCTGTTGCACAAGTAGTTAATGTATAATTAACAGGAAGGGTGGAGATTTACTGGAAGACATTGTAATTTCTCCTACAAAAGAATATAAATTATGGAAAAGCGCTTTTATTATTTCCCTTACAAAAGATTTCCTTATCTTATGTATAGCAATAGAAAATACATGCAAAGTAAGATGTTCGAGGTATTCTTTAATAAATTATTCCCAAACAAAAGGTTTTTAAAATATCGGAAAAATACTGGAATTCTTAGCATATTCTTTCAATTACTATTTAGTAAAAAGGAGGACGTGCCTAATCAACATATTCACCTTATATATAGCGGCTATGGTGAAAAACTGTTTTTTGAATTCGGTAGTTTCTTAGATATAAGAAAAGTATGGCATCAAAAAGATGGTAAATTTATCAAAAAAAATTTTCTTGGTTATCCAATTTTTTTTAACCCTCACGAGGATAATATAAAAAATATCAAATGCCTCGAAATTTTTTTAAAAAACCATTGGGAAACTTTAAAAAATGGAAAAAAACTACACGGTGATTTTACCCATTTTAACATATTGATAGATGCCTCGCAGAATATAACTGCTATTGACCAAAAAGATAACAGAAATAATTCAATAATAGCTGACCATTTTTACTTCTATTCTTATTTACTTTCTTTTCTTGAGGGTTACTACTCTTCTAAAAAAATTTCTTCATTGAATATTAAAAAGCAGCTTGATGCTGTATTTCTAGAAATTTTTAAAGGTGAGGATAAAGCGTTCTTATTATCCCTCATAAATAATATTGATTTTACGAAGTTCGGCAATGCGAGGACAATAGCATATGTTGAAACTTTCAAAAATATTTTTGCCGAGGAGAATGTAGCTTGAATATCAGATTCGTTAAGGTAAAAGATGTAGTACACAAAAAATTCACAAAGGATGTTATCATCAATCTCACTTCTTCATTTGTAATTGCATCAAGCGGCATACTTATCAATACGCTCATAGGCAAATACTACGGGGCCCATGCTCTTGGGATCTATAACAGCGCTCTTGCTATATACCTAATAATTTCAATTATATCTGTTGTTGGGATCCCGACGTCAATCTTAAAGTATTCGGCAGAGACAGGTGATAATTCAAAACCTCTAAATGAAGCTGTCTCAAGCGGGCTTATCCTAATCGCGACAACCTCCTGCATAACAACATTTATATTCTATAAAATATTACAATTCAACCTGCTCCCCATAGGCAACAATTTACATGCTGCAATAAAGACAATGCTTCCTGCAATACCTTTTTTTGCCTTAAATAAAGGCTTTAGGAGTTTTTTAAACGGTATAAGGCAAATGAAATTTTACGCCTTTTTTGAATCTCTACGATGGCTTATTATTTCAGCATTTACTATATCTTCTGTAATCTCAGGGAATGGCCTATTGTTTATTTTTTCTGGTTTTCTGGTCGCGGAATCTTTTCTTCTGATTATTCTTATTTCTTACACACGTAGATACTTTAAGTTACAAATTGTTTTAACAATTATAAATTATATTGAACATCTAAAATTTGGATTCAAAACAAGCCTGAGTGGGTCAATATCAATAATTAATAATAAAATCGATATATTAATGATAGCGTACTTTACTTCACAGTATTATGTCGGAATTTATAGCCTCGCCTCAGAGATAACAAAAGGTTTGTTATTATTAAGCAGTGTAGTGCAAATTAATTTTAATCCTATTATCTCCGATTTGACATCGCGAAGCGATATTTCACAACTTGAGGGTTATATCAAGAAAATTAGGCGGGTTATGCTTATCGTTGTTTCATTAGTTGTAATCTGCGCTATAATACTATTTCCTTTGTATATATTATATATTATGCAAAGCTCTCATTACTATGCCAGTATACCGATATTCTACATTCTCTTATTTGGCGTTGGTCTGGCATCGTTATTTTTGTGGTGTGGAAGCATACCGTCCATGGCCGGCTTCCCGGAAGATTCAATAAAAAGAAGTAGCATTCTAATACTAAGCACTATCGTTCTTAACCTTATTCTGATTCCCTCTTTTGGAATAACAGGCGCTGCCATAGCTGTTAGCTGCGCTTATATAATAAGGCTGTTTACTCTAAGATATTATGTCTTGAAACGCTTAGGCATAAAACTGTTTTAATGGGATATTCATGAGAAAAATATTTTTTTTGATAAAGTGGGTCTATCTTCGTATTGATAATAAGATCAAGTTTAAAAAGAAGCTCATATCAGCGGATGAATACGAGCTTAAAAGAATCTTTCTGCGCAGATACCAGCGATTTGGAGGAGATTTCTTTTACCAGAGTTATCCCCCATTAAAGCTTCGGGGTGAACGGCCTACTGATATCAGATTTAAGACCTATAAATTGGGTGACCATTTAGACAAAAGTAAGGTAGTTCTGGATGTTGGCGGTAATACTGGCTTTTTTTCTGCTTATATCTCTGGGTTTGTGAAGAATGTTGATATCATTGAATTAAATAACCAGCTAGTTAGGGTAGGAGAAAAGCTATTCGAAAAGGAACATATTAGCAATGTTAAATATGTAGGTTCAGATTTTAAAAACTTTAGCGCAAATTACAAGTATGATATTATCTTATCATTTGCTGTTCATAGATGGGTAGGGATATCATTTAACGATTACATCCTAAAAATAAAGTCATTTTTAAAACCTGACGGATTACTATTAATTGAAAGCCAAGACGTTAAGCAAGATAATTTATTAGATAAACTAAACGGTGTAAAAAACTTATTTGAAATAGTCAGTAGTGGGGAGACAAGTGATCATATGGGGCTACAGAGAACCTTCTATTATCTTAAGCAAACCTAAAACAGATCTGGCCACCGTAATGTGTGAGATCAAAAAAAACAATAACTACGGTGGCTTAATTCACTTTGAATAAAACTATAAGCTGACCTGAAAAATATTTACCTTGCCCTGCAGCAAGTCTTACCAAATATACTGTAATCTGTCTCTCTAGCTACTTAGCAATATTGTATCAAGCTTCGAACATTTACTCACGCGCCGCTACCCCAATTTTCGATAAATCCGCTGCCAATATTTCACTAATATTAGAACAATGCCCGTATTTATCTATTCTCTGCCCTAACGCGCCCCCTTTAGTTGAACATGCCTCTTATAGTCCCTTATTATAGAAACAAGTAAGGCCGGGTCATCGGTTCCAATTGCTTTAAAGCCAGCATTGAGATATAGTAACATATGGAGACCATTGTTTATAGTAAAAACCGTAAAATCACACCCCTTCATCCTATAGCCCCGAACAGTATCTTCAATCTGCAAACGGCTTACTATAAGAGCTAGCTTACGCAAGCCCATTTTATGAAGTACCCCACCCAAAAACGTGGGTTGTGACCCATGAGTATAGGAACCCATATGCCTTACCCCTGAAAGAAAAGAGTCCTCTACTTTAATTCTACCTCTTGCATAGTCTAGCCTGCCAAAACCAGCCCAGCATTGAAGTAATTCTATATCCGGCGCATGTGTTTGCCATAAATATAAATCACCAGATTCTACCATAACAACAACCTTATCTTTCATGTTTGAGCTTCTAATCTCTTCCGCAAAGATTGAGATTCTGTTTCCTTTTGAGACAGTATAATCATTTTCCCTTTTGTCATGCAGATACACCCTGTCAACCTTGCCCTTCAAAAAAAATAATGCCTCTCTGAGCGTGGGTATTCTCTCGCCCGCGTATTCCTTAGAAAACCAGAGCCCCACATCAAGCTTTTTAACTTCGGCTATATCCATTTCGTTGATATGTGCTAATTTAGGCCTTGGCAACGCACGAGTAGAAATGTCGTAGTGATGTGCAATGACAGGAATGTCATCGCGCGTAAAAAGAACGTCACACTCTATCCCATTCGCACCCAACTCTAGGGCTTTCTTAAAGGATGCTATGGTATCCTCTGGCGCATATTTACTCGCGCCTCTGTGTCCGACGATGATGAAATCTTTTTCCGGTTCAATATCGCGCAACTTATTTCCTCGCGTAAATATCCGTACCATTTTCATAATGATCGTTCCATCTTGTGAAATAACCAAAAAACTCCTTAAATGCGCGTTTGGTTGCTAAGCATACCACGATCTTGCTTATACGTTTAGCCCGCTATGAATTAACTCTCTTCGCAGGCCGGCAAACTTAGAACCTTTTATCATTTATAACAACTAAAACTGCATCGGCATAATAGCTTCTTTTATAATAGTCCTGATCATTTTATATGACCACGCAGCAGTATCCAATCTGTCAAGCAATAAGCCGACTCTTAATTTATTATTCTTCATAACAGCGCTCACCCCTTGCGTGTTTATAAATAGCCGGTAATAGGATAAACAGTATGCCCATAGATTGAGTCATATAACGCAGGAGCGGCACAACAGAAATCGACATTGCCCAAAAATAAAAAACCAGAAGCCATATACAGATAACTAAATGTTTCGTGTTCTTGTCAAGCAGCAGCGCCTTGATTGTAGCCAAAATAATAAAGAAGAGGTAGCCCGCCTGTGCGACAAAAATTGAATTTTCGTATCTATTTGTATCCGTTCCATACCAGCTACGAATCGCTTTTATAAATATAAGCTTTAGCACTGTTTGGGGGCGGTTCTGGAATTCCTTGAAAAGTTTAGTTCCTATTGTTTTGTAAGAAGCATAGTGGCGCTTTCCACTTAGCGCAATGTCTGTCATTAGGTCTTTAACATCCTCCGGGACACGCACTCCTTCGCGCGCATCCTGATGCCGCACGGCAAATGTTAATCCATCAAACATACAATATTGGCCTTGTGTTCCAAGGGGTATAACCTTACCTATCTTTGAATAAGCCCACAGCTCCCATGGCCCAACAACAAGAAAAACGCCGACTAGTAAGATCCCGATCAATAATAACAACCTGGTCCATTTTACAAAAAAACGTCCAAAGATAAAGAAACTACCTATCATAACAATTGGAATCCCTATAGCTATAGACCGCAATATGGCCGATAGGCCAATTAATATTCCCAAAACAAAAAACAGAAGGGGCCCCTTCTGTTTTTTAAAAAGTATGTAACAAAATAGGTAGAAGGTACCGAAAAAAATTGCAAAAAAGGGTACTTCGCTATCAGGTTGTTTTGTCAACCATAAGGTAGGGGGATAAAAAATCCAAACAGCCGCGGGCAAAAAAGCTAAGCACGGTTTCCAAAATATTCTTGCTGTTAAAAAAATAAAAACCGCTGACAGCCCCACGCAAATTGCTTGAAAAATATCTATAACTGTTCTCTCGTCTAAGCTAGAGGTTTCTGCAAGCCAGAACAGGCCAGATAAAATGACAGGATAGGCTGGCGGAAACGATAGCGCCGGCTTTCCACTGTTAGTAAAGAGGCCGTCGCCGCTTAATATGTTTCTCGCGACCGGTTCGTAGAAATATATATAATCTGTGTTTTCGTTAATCCTGTAAGCCGGAGGAATAAGTGTTAAAAAAATCAGTACTGTTAATATGGAAACTGATAAAACTAATACAATGCATTGCGTATTTGATAACAAGTTAAGTTTATTAGTTATTCGCATAAATGAATACAAAGTTTAGAATGTCAACCAGGCAAACTCTCTTTTGCGTACGTTGATACACACATTTAATTATTTGCCTGTAACAAGGTCCAGAAACAGTCTCCAGAAAAAAAGATACGCCTTGCGAAAAGTTGGAAGTTTCGATTCACCCCATCGCCTACAAAATTCATGACTACGGACTTCCATTACGCGATGACCATGTTTTCGATACTGTACAATCATGTGTTGCTCAATATCAAAATCGTTTGCATATAACGGAACTTTAAGGGCGCTTGCGCGCGATAACGCGCGAAAACCATTTAAAACATCTGTTAAGGCTGTTTTCCATCTGTAATTTATTATAACGCTTAGAAATCCGCTTCCGATAGCGCGCAGATATGTGTCTAGGTCCCCTGCCCACTCATCGCTACCACCCTTATGACGAGATCCTATTACAAGGTCGGATTCATTATTCACAATAGGCTCAGCTAGAACAGGTATGTCCCTGGGATCATGCGAACCATCTGCATCCATAAGCACAATTACATCACCAGTGGCCTTCTGAATACCGACCGCGTAGGCGTCACCCTTGCCTTTACCATTATCCTGCCAAACCTTTGCTCCAGCTTTCTTTGCCAACTCTGCTGTGTTATCTGTTGAATGGCCGTCTATAACAATAACCTCATTTGCATACGGCTTCACAGACTGAACTAACTCCTGGATACCCCCTGCTTCATTTTTTGTGCAAAGAATAACGCTGATAGAATCTTTTCTAGTAGCATGCGTAGTCATTATAAACCATTCTCCTATTTTTAAGATTATACGTCGTGGCCTTGTGATGTGTCAAGAGCTTAGTTAAAAAAGGACGTTAAAAACGGGCAATGCGTAACAAAAATGGCGCAATTATCAAGGTTGCTGAGGTTTCAAGTTTTTGATACATCAGGTACCGCACAAAAAATAGATCCATTTGTCCTTAATGGTCTCCAAATTTTGATAATCCACAAAAAAATTCCCGCTATCTTTTTCAGAATATATCTGGATATCCCTAAACCCGGCAGTGCGCAGCTGCGCAATCTGCGCAGATGGTTTAATATAGCAGGTTTTTAATCTAAAACCATGGGCAGAATCTCGAACAAACGCCATATCCTGACTTTTGATGTCATGCACGCTATGTTTAACGCGCAACAGATACAAATAGCGTGTGAGACTTCGTAAAAATAACATTGGGTTTATAGATACCTGAATATACGATGGTCGTAGATTGCTCACATATTGAATATTGTGAGTTGAAAAAAAGAAGCATCCATTTTTGGCCAAAACCCTTTTTATCTCACCAAGCATATTCTCCCTGCCTTCACTATCTACATAATCAATACCGTTGTAACTAAAAAGTATAAAATCGAATAGATTATCATCAAATATTTTCAGATTCCTGGCATCGCAAACTTGAAAGGATATTTTGTTATCCGCCGTTGAGAAGCGTTTTTGCAAAAATCTATCATTCCTGCGGCATAGTCAATGCCGACATATTCTTTTACTAGCGGAGCAAAAAAGGTCGTTGTGCGTCCAGCACCAACACCTATATCAAGCATTTTCATGTCTCCAAACCGTGTTTTAAACTTTTCAAAAACAATACGCTCAGGCTCAAATAAGGTATCCATATAGCCGTATTGCTTGATAATATCGCCATCCTCAAATACATTTTTGTTTGTAAAATTCACGAAATCTGCCTCCTATCGATCTTGAAATATTGGGGCAAGAAATAGCTTCTGTACCTTTATAATTCATTTTCTGCGTGATGACTTCTTACTTTTTAAATATTCTTCGAGCTCTTCAGGCGTAGATAGCATGACACAATAGAATTTGCCAAATTTTTCACAATCAGGTGGGTTGTGTTTTCTGCAGGTCTCAGGACGGCGCTCATATATGGTACATTTATTATCACTTGAGAGATACCTGCAATCACCCTTGACCCACTGATACCAGTGATGGTGACGTATAAAAACTTTAATATTCTTAAAATGCAGCTGCCACTTCAGGTCCTCTACTTCTTTTTTGTTAGCGGGCTTGCCGATAGCTAAAGCTAGGTTTTTACAACATATAGCTGGGCATCTCTTGCAATGATGATTCTTTGGAACTCCGGGTTTTCTTTTCATATCCTTTGGCTTTATGTATACTATATTAAAAAGATACAGCTCTTCTTTTTTTTATAATCTCTTCGGTATTAATAAATTCCGCAAAAAGCTCCGCCTTTTTCTTTGAGCCCAGTTCATTAAGATGGCTACCATCAGCCCAATATTTTTTCTCGCGCGACATGTAAGATGCAAAATCAAACAAATAGACATCATATCGGTCTGCTAGTACTTTAATGATCTGAGCATGTTCATCAAGGCCTTGCGCAAAAACAGGCTTTGCAACACGATCATTAAAGTCTCTAGAATAAGGAGGGTCCCTAACATTATATCGATCCCGTGGTCTTTCGCAATCGCTATCATATTTCTTAAGTTACGCTCAAAATATATCGGTTTATTACATTTTAATTTTTCTGCCGGCGTAAGCTTCGGTTCACCATAACGTACAGGCGCTGTAAATTTAGTTAAATTCCTCAGACCAAATACGCGCTGCAACTTTCTACTATCGCTAAGATACCCCACCTTTCTAACAAGAGAACGTAAAAAAACACTGCGCTCATAAAAAAGCTGCTCTGGTATTTCCCATTGCTTAAATATACCTGTGTTGTCACTTCGGTAAAGCTCTGGCCTGCTTATTCGTATGCCAACATCGTTGATACCGTGGCATATGATTATCAGGTCTGGATCGAGTTCTAGCACGCGAAATTCAAGATTAACAAGAGATGTCCAGGTATTATAGCCTCCTACACCGGCATTAATAACTTCGACATTATTGTAGCCATACGCATCACCGAGTATCGCTTCAAGGTATGTTGTAAATATTTTGTTATTATCCGATACACCACTTGTATATGTAGTAGATCCGCCCAGCGTAACAATACGATATGAGCCTGCTTTTTTCTTTAAATCAAACTCTCCCCCTCTATACCCTAAACTATTATGAAAAGTTAACTCATTGCTGTAACCTGGTGTTGGATAATAAATCAGATAAGGATGGGGGGGAATACCTTGTTAGGCCTTTTTTAATTACATCACTACATAATGCGTATCTCTTGAATTGTCCAGGCGAAGCAATGCATTTTAGCCAAATACGCGCTCCAATCTCACCTACAATAAAAAAAACTAATAATATCGACAAGGAACTACTTATATGTTTCATCATATGCTTAAACGGATATTTCATATAGATTAGTTTTTTGAATATTATTAGGCCCCTGTTTTGCTCACATAGAGTGTCTGTGTAGGGTATGCGAATTCGATACCTTCTTTCTCAAACTTCTCTTTTATAGAGAAGTTGATCTTCTGCTGGGTATCCATATATTTATTATAATCCGGACCCATAACATAATATACTACCTCAAAGACCAAGCTAAAATCACCGTATGAAAAGAAATGAGCCCTATCAAAGACAGTATCATCAACCGCTTTTACTGTATCTTCGATCATTTTCGGAATCTTTTTAACCGTATCAAGTGATGTCTGATAAGTCACTCCCAGTTTAAAGAGAACTCTTCTCTGCTCCATTCTTTTATAATTTCGAACTCGCGAGTTTGTAAGATCTGTATTAGAAAATATAAGTTGTTCACCACCAAGGCTGCGGATACGCGTGGTTTTGATACCAATATATTCAACAGCGCCTAGATAATCGTCCATGATTATGAAATCACCTATCTCAAATGGGCGATCGAACAATATTGAAAAATAGCTGAAGAGATCCCCGAGAACTGCCTGTGCTGCCAATGCGATAGCAATACCGCCAACACCTAAACCAGCTATTACTGCTGATATCTTAAATCCGAGGTTATCTAAGAAGAACACAACAGCTAGCGCCCAGACTATTATCCTAATAACACTAAGCATGCCCTTAAGACTTCTCTCAAGAGCCATGTCCTTGCCCCTCTTAAGCCAATACATCCTGAGCACATAATGAATTAAGTCTAATGCCACACGTACAACAACAACCGTAAGAACAGCGATACCCAGTATATCAACAACCTTGTTTAGGTAAGCACTTAAAGTAAGCGTCTTGATGCTTAAGAAGAAAGTTCCAAAATAGAGCGAAGGAAGGATCTTCTTATCAATCGTATTTATTAGAAAATCGTCTACTGTGGTCTTTGTCTTCTTTGCCCATTTCTTAAGGCGCTTTACTAAAAAGCGAAGAATGATCTTAACAACTAATACTCCTAGCAAAAATAGTGCGGCCGTGATTATATAATCTAAAACTCTATTCTCTAAAAATACATATCCGGTAATTTTCGTAAGCGTCTCCATGTCTTCTCCTTATTTTAAACTCATATAGAGCATGCTTTGCATTTGCCGTGATAGTCACTATAGCATGCATAAGCTCTCGGACAATATGCTTTATTATACTATGCTGACTTTCGCCATACAAGACAAAACCTCTCCTGCAACAAAAAAAGGGGTACCATGGATGCGGGTACCCCATTTATTGTAAAGCCTGTTATTACCTAATAATCTTAGCAAGAAACTGTGCGAAAATCCCGGCAACGGGGCAAGCAATATCACGCTAATCAATTTTATTAAAAGGAAAAGGGGGGGAAAGAGGGCAGTGAGTCAAAGAAAAGGTGAGCGCCCCCTTTAAAACTACAAAAGTATTGCAAATATTAAAGGGCATGTTATAATAAAAAACCAAAGGGCGTGAAAAAAAATGGGGCCATTCTAAATTACCGACTTACAAGAAGGCACACTTTTTTTTCTAGGGATTATTTTTAGACATTCTTAATTTGTAAACATGCCGTTCTTCTTATGTTAAAGTTATCAAAATATATATTACACAAAAAAACATCATCCCCTATATACCTTATACATTTTGTAACATCTTTATGTAATGCGAGATGTCCGCATTGCTTTATTTCAGGGGATAGCTATGCAAATGATACATCCAATGAATTAACAATAGCCGAGATAGAAAAAGTAACCAAGGCATTTAGCAGGGATCTTGTTAATGTCAATTTAACAGGCGGAGAGCCGTTCATAAGAGATGACCTTCCACAAATAGTAGATTTATATGTTAGAAATGCAGGTATCAGATCATTTTTAATTGCTACAAATGGTTTTTTCTTAGATAAAATATTAGAAAACTTAAACGAAATTCTTCTTAAGAATAAAGATGTAAAATTAACCATTTCTTTGTCATTGGATCACATCGGCGAAAGGCATGATCAGATACGGGGTGTGAGCGGGCTTTATGTACGAGTCATCGCTTTATATAGGAAATTAATTCTTTTAAACCCAAAGAGATTGTTAGTACAAATCAATCTGACGCTTCAAAGGGATAATTATAAGGATATAGAAAATATTTTTAACCATTTAGTGTTTAGGGAAAAAATAAAAAATTTAAGCGTTACCTTAACTAGAGGCAAGACAAGCCAAAAAGATGCAGCGCTAATAGATGTTGATGCGTATTTCAAGTTAAGCAAATTGCTTGATGATAACTTAAAGCAAGGGAATATTAACGGATTTCAATCTTGGTATTATGCCATACTTAATGCAAAGAACCAAATTTCAAGAAGGGTGATAGGAAAAATTATAAGGCAGAATAGGTTTATTTCACCTTGCTATGCCGGCTCTTTGTTAGGTGTCTTATACCCCAACGGAGATGTTTATCCATGTGAGTTGTATAAGGAAGAGATCGGCAATGTCAGAGAGTTTGATTACAATTTTTCATCGCTTTGGAATAGCAAAAGGGCGAAAGATATAAGAAGAGATGTAGCTGTAAATAAGTGTTTTTGTACTCATGAGTGCAGTTGGACAACAAATATCTTATTCAATCCAAGATATTTTCCTGAGCTGGCCATAAAACTTATTAATTTAGAATCAAGAAAAATAGTAAGGAGATTTTTAAATGGATAAATGTGTTTTAGAGGATGTATCGCTTGTTGTTTGTGCCCGTAATGAGGGAAAAAACATAGCCGACAAGATTGAGAATCTTCTCGCAGTTGATAAAAATAATCCGATTAGGGAGATTATAATTGTAGATGATAACTCGACTGACAAGACATCTGAGATATCAACTAGTTATGCTAAAAAAAATGGAAAAGTAATAACAGTTAAGAATATATATAAAAGAGGCAAATGGGGGGCTATTGTTACTGGTTTTGGAATGGCTCAAGGCGAGGTCGTTTGTATTACAGATGCCGATGTTTTATTTGAGGAAGAGACATTGGAAAGAGCATTAAGGCTATTTGATAATCCGTTAGTCGGTGGAGTAACCGGCAACCAAAAAAATGTATTATTGTCAAATGGAATAAAAAAAAGGGCATCTGTTAATTTTTATGAAAGATGTATGAATTTTTTCAGGTCGCTTACGTCAAAGATTGATTCTACTATATCATTTCATGGCCAGTGTATGTTAATACGCAAGAAATCGTTAGAGCTTCCTGAAGATGGCATTATGGCAGACGATGTTTATATCGCTATCAATTTAAGAAAGAATGGCTACAGGGTATTGTTTTGTGAGAATGCTTATTATATTGAGGAGATGACTCCTGTTTATAGCAAAAACTCCAAAATGATTTTTCGCAGAAGGGCAAGGGCAATTGCTGAAGCAATGATAAAAAATGTGAATCTTTTATTTAACCCTAAGTATAAAAATTTCGGATTTATCTGTTTTCCTCTTTATTTTTTTCTGTACATTGTATTTCCATTTCTTGTTGTGATTACCTCAGTGAGTATTGCATTATTGCTAGCTTATCACAAGTATATGCTTTTGCTGACAATTTTTATACTTTTGCTTATTGGGGGTCGCAACTTGCTGATGATGGCATGGTTTCAGATGGTTTCGACCATAGAGTATATGCTTTCCCCGACCTGACCCCATTGGTACTTACTAAAGGGGGACGCTTGTTAAAGAAAGCAAAAAAAGGTGAGCGCCCCCCTTTAAACAATATCCCCGCAATTTCTGATGCACTACGCGAGCTTTCTTCTGCGTGGCAATAGCTACAGATCCGTCCTATGAACCGTTGTCCGCAACGATAATTTCACCCTTAATATTGTTTGTAGCCATGATTTTTTTGCCTTATCAATGCAAACGCCTATCGCCTCTTCCTCATCAAGACAAGGCATTACTACAGATACGAGTGGTTCTTCTATATTCATGCTCCCTTCCTTATCTTTGAATCTCCGTTGTGACGCTCTTTTAAAAAATTGCACCAAAAAAAATAGCGTAGTCTGTCTATGCGCCTAGGGGCATATATTAACCTACAGTATATCAGATTTTTTTAAAATGTACCAATCTGTTCCCTCGACCCTTTTCCACTTGTTAAAAGAGGCTTTTTGTGGAATATTACTTGCCACAACAATTTTGACTTCATTTTCTGTTAATTTTTTTATAACCTGAGATTGAACTTCTTGATTTGATTCCCAAAACTTAACCACGTCCGCTTTAGGTATTTGCGCAATAATGTAAACTTTGGCTAAACGAGCCCAATAGGATTTAAATGCATCACCAATAACAGCAACTCTATCTCCTGGATAAATATCCATTTTTCTCAGCGATTTAGCAAGCGCAATATGTTTGTTGCCTAGGCCGTAATTATTTTTTTCGAACCCATCTATAAAGGTATAGGTACGCAATAAAAAACGTTGGCCGATTAAAGCAATCATCCATACGCACAGAATGAAGACCATAAGCGCCGCATACCTTTTCAATCTTTGGGAAGCAGGTGACCTTATGCCACTAATAACCCCCATCCACAAAAGGACAAAGAACGGTCCCAAATAGCGCGTCTCCATGTACAATAGCCCGTATAGTCCAAATGCAAATACTGCCGGGATAACCAACCCCCTGAATTCCCACAGCGCCTTGCCCCAGCGCTGCTCTCTTCTGGCCAAGAAATAAAGCATAAAAACTCCAAAGATAAGCCCAAGCTGAGAGGGAAAAAACATACGAAAATACTTTCTCGTGTTCGCTATTATGGTGTCTATCTGGTTCATCAGATCAAACCGTAGCTTAGTATCTTTATACCAGTAGGATGGATTATATATTAATGGGTAGGTAACCCCAACCGTCTCTTCAAAGGTGTATATTGCGGGGAACTTATAACTATTATCTTTAGGGCGTCCAAATAGAACTTGATCACCCAACCTTACTCTAAGGCGGGGATAATTTTTGCGTCCATTCACTATCTTTATATACATTACCCTGCCGCAATCGCCAATAACCAACCTACCTTCATGCGCAGAAATCGCATATATGAAAGGTCCGGAAACCGCAGAAAACAAAACAACGGCTACAAGTATGGGTTTTATCTTTTTTCTTATGCTGCCTGTGGCAAGAAAGGCGCATACAAAAAAAACAAGCGCCATGGGGAACATAATCGACTTGGCCAGATAGCCCATGCCCAAAAATATTCCAAAAAAAATAAACTCATGCCATGCGGCAACATTTCTGTAAATACGTAACAAAATAGCTGAGGAAACATACGTAAAGAAAGCCACGCACATATCTGGGGATACTAAAGGGATGCCGATTAGGTCTAAAGATGACCAGATAAATAAGACAAATCCTAAGGCGTGCAATACGCTTTCAGGTATCGCGAAGTTGCGTTCTTGTAAAAACTTTTCTCTTTGAAATCGCCGGTAATCGAGAAGTTCCCGTAAAAAAAAAGTAAAGGCAGCTAATGTGCATATATATATGAGGTAATTTACGATTTGCACAACAATAAACTCCCAATATATAGAGGGCTTCAAAACATACATTGCAAGTCCCAACAACCAGGAATACAGCGGCCCCCAGTAAGGATTAATGGCTGTTTTCAAATCACCGCGAAAATAGGCATCTCCTACATCAAGATAGGCGATGCCATCTTGGCCCATAACGTACCGTCCGTTCCAGGCGCACACAGCGCCAGCCGCTAGGGCAATTAACCAAAAAATTATTGTTAGGCGCTTATTGAAGAAATCTGAATTTAGTTTGTACATATTTTCTGTTTTCACGTGAGTCTTCTCGTCTTTAAGGCTTTAAAGCCAAAACTACGCGAGCAATTCTAGGCATGCTTAATAATAACAAATAGCGGACAACATGTCAATTTAAAGGTGAGCGTCCCCTTTTATATGAAACTTGCGATAAACAGCAAAGCGACAGGAAAATATTGGACATAGGATGTGGCTTTGGGGGGATGCTTTCATTATTAAAAGAGTTTGGAAAAGTAATAGGGATGGACATGTCTGCCAATGTGGTAAAAAAAGCGCGAAGTAAAACTGGCCTTAAGGTTGAATGCGGTGAACTCCCCAAAAAAATTCCTTTTCAAGATGAAACATTCGATACCATCACTGCCTTTGATGTTTTAGAGCACATTGATGACGATATAAGAGCCCTAAAATGCATCGATTTATTGTTAAAACCGCGGGGCTTGCTTATTGTAACAGTGCCGGCATATAATTTTCTGTGGTCAACACACGATGAGCTCAACCA
>JBHPDT010000016.1:0-29034 GCA_042577545.1 Candidatus Omnitrophota bacterium
GTCTTGCCACAAAACCTGATCCAGAACCTATGTCCAAAAGAGTATCTGCCTGGAGAGCGATATATATTCTGCGCGGAAAATATTACGTACATAGAATTGGTTAATCGCATAGCGACTGCTCTGGGGCGTAGACCAATAAGAGGCGTCTTACCTGCCTGGACTTTATTACCAGTTTCTTTAGCCTTTGGTTTAAAAGATATTTTGCCAAAACACAAGACAGATAATATAAATTTGATGACAAGAGAGATACTTAAAGAATCTTATTTTTATAAATATTATAACTCTGATAAAGCAAAAAACGAGTTGGACTGGCAGCCGAAAGTTTTCCTGGAAGGGGCGGTTTTAAAGGCGATCGATTTTTATAAGAAAGAGAAGTTAATATAATATGGATACAGCAGGCAAGGTCAAAGAAGCAAACAGGATGATATATGATAAGCTCTCTGGAGAGTATGAGGCCCTTGATGGACGGCGTACCCCAGGCTTATCCGCCTGGGTGAGAAAGAGCTTGAATGATATATCCGCTATGGTTGATCAGGCAGATACTCTTTTGGACATAGGTTCTGGATCAGGTTTTGTGGCAAGACAGGCTAAGGATATATTCTCTAAGTCATACGGTATTGATATATCCGAGAATATATTAAAGGATCTTAACGAGCACGGAGTAATTGGCTTGTGCGCGGATGGGCAGAAACTCCCCTTTAAAGAAAAGAGCATTGATGTGGTATCCCTATTCTCTGTTATTCATCATTTTTATGATTATAGACCTGTATTGGATGAGGCCTATCGCGTTCTTAAGAAAGGAGGGGTTATCTATATCGATCATGATATGAACAGAACCTTCTTTAAAAATTTCCGACCATTTATTAGTATATACCGTCGATTATCAGCCAAAGAAAAGATCTTAAGAGAGAGAGGCATAGAGGAGCTGCATGCCTTATCAGAGTACCACTCAGAAGGTATTGAATTTGAGCAGGTAAGGGATTATCTTATCTCGTTAGGATTTAATATCGAGAAAAGCTATTGTCACTGGTACGGCCTCTCACCCATTACTGACTTTATTTTTAGAAACGCGAGGTTCTCAAAAGGGTTAGCTCCTTTAGCAGGGTTTATAGCTAAGAAAATTAATGATTAAGAATATATGAAAATAGCGCTATTCCAGCCATATGTGCCTGACCTGAATACGGTCCCTTCTCTAGGGCCCCTATATCTGGCAGCAGTTTTAAAAAAGCATGATTTTGATGTATTTTTCTTTGATGAGGTAATAGACAGAGATGCCGCAAAGAAGGCATTATCTTTTGAGCCAGACCTTTTTGGAGTAACGGCGGTGACGCCGGCTTATATGAGGGGCCTGCAGGTAAGCAGGAAGATAAAGGATATGATGCCCGCGACAAAGGTGATCTTTGGCGGACCGCATGCCTCTGCGATTCCCGAATCGGTCTTAAAGGAGGGCGTTGTAGATTATATTGTAAAAGGTGAAGGCGAGAAGGCCCTGCTTAGCCTGTGTAGAAATATGAGAGACAATAATGATTTTGCGCAGGATCTAAAGAGTATAAGAAACCTGGGATTTAAAGATGAGAATGGCCAAATATCTGTCAATGAATCCGGTGACTTCTTTTCAGCGCGGGAATTGGATGATCTGCCTTTTCCGGATTTTGATCTCATGGATATAGAGAGATATTTTAAGGGGGCGCAGGAGCATGGTATCTATTCAAAGGGCTCAAAAATCCTTCCGATAATGACTTCCCGCGGTTGTCCATCAACGTGTACGTTCTGCTGCAGGGTCATGGGCAGTAAGATTCGCGAAAGGTCCGTCGATAATGTTATCTCTGAGATAGAACTTCTGCACAAAAGGCATGAGATCGATGAGCTATATATAGAGGATGATAACTTCACCGTAAACAAGAAAAGAGCCATAGAGCTCTTACAATTTATTAAAGATTCACCCATAAGGTATTTGAAGTTTGCCAATGGTGTGAATATCAATTGTGTGGATGAGGAGATTTTGCAGCGCATGAAAGAGGCCAATGTCTATTCCGTCTCTTTTGGTATTGAGTCTGGATCCGTTGAGACGCTGAAGATGATGCATAAGTATCTGGATCTGGAAAAGGCCAGGAAGATCATAAACTATGCGAAATCAATAGGTATTCTTGTCGGGGCCAATTGTATTATAGGCTATCCGGGTGAGACCAGAGATCAGATTAGAAGCTCCCTTAAATATTTTTTCGCGCTTGGTCTTGATAGTATGGCTATAGTCAACTTAGTGCCTTTCCCCGGGACCGAGGCGCGCAAGATATGTGAGGATAATGGGTACCTTACAGATGAGGCTAAGAATTGGAGCAACTACTATTTTTCAATCAACAATCCGATACCTTTGATCGAGACGCCATGGCTTAGTAAAGATGAGCTGAGAAGAGAGATAAAGAAGGCCTATAAGGGTATGTACTTTAATATCTTTTGGATTATGAAAGCTATAAAGCATATGTCTCTTTCAAAGTTTTTAAGAGGTGTTAAGCTATATTTTAGTTCTACGATTTTAAAGAAGAAGGCAGCTCAGTAAAAAAACATATATATCAATTAGGGTTGAGGGGATATCGCACATATGTTATAATTATATTATTACTTAATATAACTATTGTACTAGAATAAATATAATACTAAAAATAAGAAATTCTGCTAATGCAAGAGGATAACAAAAGATGAGGCTAAGACCATGAGCAAAAAAGAGAATATATTCGATAATCTATTCGTGTTTGAGATGGCCAATAACCATATGGGAGATTTAAACCACGGGTTGAGCATTATAAGAGAGATTCACAAGGTATCTGAGGAATTTGATTTTAGGTTTGGGTTTAAGCTCCAGTATAGGGACTTAGATACCTTTATTCACCCGCAGTTTAAGGAGAATTTTGAGTTTAAATATGTAAAACGTTTTTCAGAGACAGCGCTTAGCGAAAAAGATAAGAAGATTCTTAAGGATGAGATAACAAAATTGGGGTTTATTTCAATTTGCACACCATTTGATGAGATATCGGTAGATTTAATTGAGAAACATAATTTTGATATCATTAAGATCGGAAGTTGTTCTGCTACAGATTGGCCTTTACTTGAGAGAGTAGTTAAGCTTGATAAGCCTATAATACTCTCAACCGCAGGTTTGGCATTTAATGATCTAGATAAGGTTGTCAGTTTCTTTCAACACAGAGAAAAGGCCTTTGCCCTGATGCACTGCGTAGCTGAATATCCGACTCCAAAGGATAAGTCAGAACTTAACCAGATCGATCTTCTAAAGGGGAGATACGCGCAAGTAGATGTAGGTTATTCAGCGCACGAGGAACCGGGTGATGTTGATGCTATTAAGATAGCTATCGCGAAAGGGGCAAGGTTATTTGAAAAGCATGTTGGACTTGCGCATGATAGCTCTACTCTTAATGCTTATTCTGCTACACCTGATCAGGTTAAACTATGGCTGGAGTCCGCGAAAGACGCATTCAATCGATGCGGAACACGAAAGAAGAGATATCTACCCACAGATAAAGAGACAGCATCTTTAAGAGGTCTAAGGAGAGGCCTCTTTGTCAAAGAAGATATTAATAGAGGAGACAGGGTTGAACCGGATAATATATTTTTGGCTATACCTACGCAGAAAGATCAGGTTACCGCTAACGATATGTCTAAGTATACAGATTATTATGCCCAGACCGATATCCCTGCCAATGACCCTCTTCTATTAAGTTGCCTCAAGCGTGTAAATAACAGAGAGGAGATTTATGAGATAGTGCAGAAGATCAAGTCCTTATTAAAGAAGAGCGGTGTGTTAGTGCCTGAGGAGTTAGATCTTGAAATATCCCACCATTACGGTGTGGAGAGATTTTATGAGTGTGGATGCGCTCTGATCAATTTTGTAAACAGGGAATACTGTAAGAAGCTTATAGTAATGTTACCTGGGCAAGAACATCCTGAGCAGTACCACAAAGTAAAGGAAGAGACCTTCCAAGTGCTTTATGGCGATATCTTGCTTGACCTTGCTGGGATTAAGAGAGAGCATAAGAGCGGTGATATTATCACTATAAATAGAAATACAAAGCATAGCTTTAGTTCGAAAAAAGGCGCTGTGATTGAGGAGATATCATCGACACACCACGGGGATGACTCATATTATACTGATAAGGCTATTGCTAAGAACGATAATAGAAAGACCATGATTACATATTGGCTTGAATAGCAAATAGTTTAGACGAGAGCCATGGGCAATTAGGATGATAAACGGCAAATGAATTTATGAATACCATTAAAGACCTTTTTGATTTTGATAAAGAATATTATGAGAATAAGATTCAAAATTTGTTTCCTGACATCTCTTTGATAATAGGCAGGAAGATCCCAGTAGTAATTTTTGGTGCTGCGAAGCAGGGGAGAATTTTTTAGAGAGAATTTAACAAAGCAGGTCAGGGCACGGTTAAATATTTCTAGGAGCTAAACTACTACTATATTATATGCGAAATACGAAATTGGCCAATTGTATTATATTGACTATATGTAGACTGTGTGGTATATTCAAAAAAATACATAACAGACTATAAAAAGTGAAGTTATGTATTAATTGTTATATGTAAAAAGTGAAGAAAATGAACCAAAAACTTATAAAACAAGGGAAAAAAATATTATCAAAATTCTTGCCAGATTCCATGAGGCTAAGGCTTTTTTCTTATATCCCAAGACTAGAAAGATTTCGCAAAGCCCATACAGAAAAATATCCCACCTTTCCAGATAAGCATGAAATGTATGATTATATCAACGATGTGGTAATCAAAAATAGGGCAATACTATATTTGGAGTTTGGTGTCTTTGAAGGGGCCAGTATCAAATACTGGGCAAGTCTAAACTCTAATATTAAATCAAGGTTCTGTGGATTTGATACTTTTACTGGTCTGCCAGAAAAGTATGAATGTTTTGCGGTATCTTTAGACAAAAAAACCTTTGATGTCTTTGGTAGATACCCGCAGGTTGATGATGAGCGAGTGTCCTTCATTAAGGGAATGTTTCAAGATACTCTACCAAAATTTCTTGAAAACTATAATTATAGTCAGCCATTAATAATACATAATGATGCTGACTTATATTCATCGACTCTGTATATGTTGACATATGCGAATAGCATTATCGTGCCCGGTACGATAATAATATTTGACGAATTTTCGTCTATGTTAAACGAATTCAGAGCATTGGAAGATTACTGTGTTTCATACATGCGCGAATATGAAGTTGTCGGAGCAACAATATCATCTAGCCTATATTATGATCAAGTCGCTATCAGAATAAAGTAGAGCATTTATATCTATAAAGTCTCTGATCGTCAAGGGAAATACCCCCTTGTCACCTTTAAGTTAAGAGTAATTCTAATAGGGTGTTACAAAATTCGCTCTTTTAAATGGTAAAAGCGGGCATATAGGGGTATTTGACAAAAACCGGTCAGATAGTTTTTTATGAAACAGGAGACTTTGATATATGGCTAATATTAAAATGATAAGAGAAAAGATACGAAAAAACGTTAAAGACTTTTACGAACAATCGAGTGCCAGCAGGCAAGGATTCTTGCCTGGAAAATCACGAGTAAATTATGCGGGGCGTGTATATGATCATAAGGAATTGGCAAACATTGTTGATGCCTCTCTTGATTTCTGGTTGACGAGTGGTGAGTATGCAAAGAGATTTGAAAGTAATCTTTCTAAGCTCTTAGGTGTTAAATATTGCATGCTAACTAACTCAGGTTCATCCGCGAACCTACTTGCTATAAGCGCTTTAACCTCACCGCTACTTGGTAAACGACAGTTAAGGCCAGGAGATGAGGTTATTACTGTGGCCTGCGCTTTTCCTACGACTGTAAATCCAATTATACAGAATAGGCTAGTGCCGGTATTCATAGATATAAACCTAGAGACTTATAATATTGAAGTAGAAAAGATTAAAAAGGCTATTACAAAAAAAACAAAGGCGATTTTTATCGCGCACACATTAGGTAACCCTGCTGACATAGATGAGGTTATTAAGATAGCAAGAAAGCATAACCTCTATTTCATAGAGGACAACTGTGACAGCTTAGGTTCAACGTATAAGGGCAAATATACAGGAAGCTTTGGTCATATATCAACCTGCAGTTTCTATCCAGCTCATATAATTACAATGGGAGAGGGTGGGGCCCTCTTAACTGACGACCCGCTTTTGAGAAAAGTTATACTTTCGCTGCGTGACTGGGGACGTGATTGCTGGTGTGAGACCGGTCATGATAATAGCTGCGGTAAGAGGTTTTCTCAAAAGCATGGGATGCTCCCTAAAGGTTATGATCACAAATTTGTTTATTCTCATATAGGATACAATCTAAAGGTTACTGATATGCAGGCAGCTATTGGTGTCGCGCAACTGAATAAATTGAAAAGGTTTATTAACACAAGAAGAAAAAACTTCAGTTATCTGTGTAAGCATTTAAAAAAATATGAGAGATATCTTAAACTGTCCGAGACCCAGGCAGGATCTCGGCCCGCGTGGTTTGGTCTTCCTATCTTAGTAGATAAGAGAGCGCCATTTACCAGGAAAGATATTATAGGTTTTTTAGAGAAGAATAAGGTAGCTACAAGGATGCTCTTTGGCGGCAATATTACAAAACAGCCCGCTTATAGAGGAGTAAGGTATAAGGTCAGCGGAGGATTAAAGAATACAGATCTGGTTATGAATAATCTCTTCTGGATCGGGGTTTATCCTGGCATAGGGGATAGGGAGTTGAAGTATATCTGTTCAGTATTTGATAGATTTTTTAAGGAAAAAGGCAAATAATCCTAATATATATGCGTATGTTCTTCAAGCGACTTATAGATCTAAAAAGTGTACCGTTAAAGTTCGTATTAGTTGGTATCTGGAATACCATTTTTGGATATGGGATCTTTATTATGCTCTACACGCTCTTCGCGCGTATATTTGAGGCAAGATATATCTCTTATATGCTGGCTATTATTCTGGGAAGATTTATTACAATTGCCAATGCTTTTATATTCCATAAATATATTACATTCCGCTCAAAGGTAAAGGGATGGGCGGTAGCGGTGGAATATTTCAGATTTTTCATGACATATACATTTACCTTTCTATTAAGTTTAGTGTTATTACCATTGTGCGTGGAGGTCTTTAATATTATTCCACAGATCGCGGCTGCTATAGTAATGGCTGTAGCAGCTTGTATAAATTATATGGGCCATTCTAAGTTTTCATTCCGGTCTGTATAATCTAAAGAAACCCTTATATTATGAACTCATTATCTATGCTTATTAATAACGATGGTGGAGGCCAGGAAAAGTCGCATGGTCGAACACAAAAGGTTATGCGGCTGGCTATTATAAGTCTTCTTATCTTTTTTCTGATAGTTATCTTTATTTACCGCCCTAAACCCCTTGGGCCTGCGCAGTATCCCACCATCCTGCTTGATGGGACAAGCCTTGGAACCCCCTTAAGAATGGCTGCAAGGCGTACATTTGCTAGTGGAGAATTACCAGGGTGGGAGCCGCGCATATTTTGTGGTGCCTTGACATTATACGGTAATCTATTCGCGTCAAATTATTATCCTATACATCTTTTCTCATATCTATTCCCATGGGGTAAGAACTTAGTTACCGCGGCGCCATTTTATGTCTTCTGGTTAGCGTTATTTAATCAGATGATAGCCTTTTTAGGCATGTACCTACTACTCTCGTACTGTTTTACCGATCGACCCCTAGTCTCTTTTTTAGGCGCTTCTCTATATGGACTTACCCCCTGCGTTCTTACTATGGTCTTGGGCATCGGGCCTCAACCGCCTCAGGCATTTCTTCCTTGGCTCTGTCTATTAATTACGCATAGTGAGAATAGGAGATCTATCTCCTGGGCATTTATCAACGGACTCCTATTGGGGTCTGTCTGGCTTGGAAGCCATATACAGTGGTCTTTTTATATATCTGTAGGATATCTATTCTGGTGGATATTCTGCGTTTTTACTTTTTCTCATTTTAGAATTATTGCGCTTCTTCAGAGTCTCCTAAGGCTCATAAGCGCGTTCATAGTCGCTGTAGGCGTTTTTGCGATACATATTATACCTTTTGTGCAGTATTATAATTATCATGGCTGGCCTGGTAAATTACCAGCCGCGTTTTTAACTGAGGGGGCGGCAAAATGGGATATCTTTGCGCGTTCTTTAGTGATATTCGACATCTTTAAGGAGATATCGCAGCTGGAGAATTGGCTCTTTGTGCTTGACGGACAGATTACATGGGGTGGCGCAGGAGCTGCTATGATACTCTTCGCGATATTATACGGGCTGTTTCATAAAACGACGCGAAAGGTAGGGATAGTTTTACTTTTTACCTTCTTTATTATCTCTTGGCTTATTATGTTAGGTCATAGGTCTTTTATATGGCCTGTAATTGGAAGACTCCCCGGTTTTGGTTCATTCCGCTATGCGCAGCGTTTTAGATTTATAGCATCTTTCTTCGGGGTGGTTTTGGCATCTTGCGGACTTGAGTTTTCTTTAAGAGATGATTCTAAAAATAGATTAAAGTTTTTTATACCACTTGTTATAGCCTTATTATTGGCTGCCTGGGCTGGTATATATAGAGGCCTCTTATCTACCAATATAAACGTAAGCTTTTTTGTATCAGCTTTATTAATTTTGGCATTGATAGTACTTTTTTTATTCAGAGACAGGATTGGAAAAAAGGTCTTTGCGGTTTTAATTACAATTCTTTTCCTAGCAGACCTTGTTGGCCTTTCTCTAATGTATGCGCAGAAGTCTAGAGCGGGCAGTATGTTGGTGTATCAGCGAAGCGTAAAGCCTCTATTGAATGTTGATGGCCACCCTTTTGGGCCTGGCAGAACTCCAATGGTAGATTTTTTATTAAAGCAGAAGGGGCACTGGCGTTATTATAATGAGAATGAGTACTGGGAGGGGTCTTATCTACTGCCTCTTACATATGAGAACATCTATAGTATAGGTGGGTTTGCCGGAAACCAAGAGGATCTATTTACTCCTTACGCTAATGAGTATATACCGTTTCGTAAGTATATATCCCCTAAGCTCTTTGATCTTCTTAATGTTAAGTATATTATCGCGAAGCAAGGATCTAGGCTTGAAGCATATTTCAAAGCGGAGAATCTCAAGACAGGTAACTTTGCAAAGGTATTGCATGATGATATTCGCGATAACAATATTTTTGTAAACAAGAATGCTTTTGCGCGCGCGTTTTTAGTGCCAAAAGCTGCTGTTAAAAAAGATCCAGAGATAAGGGATCTACTTGCTATGGATATTAGTTCTACTCTGATTCTCGAGGAGAACCCGAGCCAGGAGATTGATGAAGCGAGAAAATTGGTAAACCTGTTGGGCGGTGGAAGTGAACCCAGGGTAGATATTATCAAGATTACAAACAATAGCGCTGAGTTTAATGTGTATGTTCCCTGGAATGTCGGTTATCTATTTTATAGTGACTCCTATCATCCGGGGTGGAGTTCTACCGTTGATAATAGGCCCTCTAAAATTTTTAAGGCAAACCTTGCTTTTAAGGCGATAGTTGTGCCCAGAGGGACGCATTCGGTAAAATTGCGGTTTTATCCACCCGGGCTTAATCTAGGAATGGGTATAAGCGTTGCAACCATAGCTGCGGTTCTTTTTATCTTTATTTATGGTGTTTGCGCGAGAAGGAAGAAATCCCTTAAGGATCAAGAAGCATAAAGCAGGATTAAGAATTAAGTATTAAGGATTATGAAGAAAAGATTATCGTTTTTTTAATTCTTAAGTGACTTGAAAGTGAGGATTTGTAGTGATGCATATCTTATTAGATTTGAATATCGGTTCCTTACTTGGTTATATTGATCCAGGAACAGGGTTTACGATATTTAGCCTTGGGGCGTGGTTTATAGCTTTTCTGCTTGGATCATTGGGTATATTTTCAATCTTCTTTAAGAAGATATTTAAGTTTTTTAAGAAATACGGACGCCTTATAGCGGTCATTATTACAGTTTTAATCGCGCTTGGCTTAATCATAAAAGGAGTAGTCATGAACAAGAGGGGATCAGCATTTGATGGGAAGATTATTATCTTAGGGTTTGATGGTTTAAGCCCAGCTATTCTTGAACCTATGATGAAGGATGGAAAGTTGCCCAATTTTGCCAAACTCCAAGAGCAGGGATCATATAGACGTCTTGGTACAACAAACCCTTCGCAATCACCAGTTGCCTGGAGTGGATTCGCGACAGGAAAAAACCCAGGCAAAAATGGTGTATTTGATTTTATTGTTAGAGACCCTAATACATATGGTCTGAGTCTTTCACTCTCCAATATAACGGGAGGCAAGCCCAAAAAGGTAGTTAAGGAAAGATCTTTTTGGCAATATACATCTGATGAGAAGATCCCAACCATAATATTGGGCCATCCCGTTACCTTTCCTCCTGATAAGATATACGGAAAGATGCTCTCAGGAATGGGCGTGACAGATATCTTGGGAACTGAGGGCACATTCTCTTTTTATACCACCGAGTCCCTAGGAGAAGAGAAGGATATCGGGGGTAAGGTCTTTGAGATTAAGAGATCCCCAACCATGATTATAAACCTGATAGGACCTAAGAAGGCTACGGCTCATAAAAAAGCCAAAAATATAGAGGTTCCTGTTGAGGTGAAGTTGGAAAAGACCGGGGTGACAATAAAATATCAGCAGGAGGAGTTCTTCCTTAGTAAGGGGCAATGGAGTGAATGGAAAGAGGTAAAATTTAATTTAGGTCTTTTTAAAAATATAAGAGGTATTTTCAAGTTCTATCTCATTGAGAATGAACCTGAGTTCAAATTATATATAAGCCCTATAAATTTTGATCCCAGAGATCCGTATTTTCAGATCTCTTACCCATCATCATACAGTAAGGAGCTGGCGAAAGAGATAGGGCTCTTTTATACACAGGGTATGCCTATGGATACATGGGCTGTTAATGAGAAGAGGTTATCTGAAGAACCTTTTATTCAACAGATGGAGGAGGTCCTCAGAGAGAAGAAGGCTATGTTGGATTTTGAGATGGCACGTTTTGATCATGGGCTCCTTTTCTGCTACTTTGAATCCTCCGATATTGTCCAGCATATGTTCTGGAGATATACTGATCCTGATCACCCTCTCTACGAAGAAGGCGCGCCTCAGAAATATAAAGGTCTGATTAAGGCCTGGTATGAGAAGATGGATTCTATACTTGGTGAAGCCATGAATGCGATTAGCGAGGATGATACTATAATTGTTATCTCTGACCATGGTTTTAATACCTTTAGAAGAGCAGCGCATATCAATTCGTGGCTAAGAAAGAACGGATACCAGGTTCTCAAAGATCCCTCGATTGAGGAGGGTCAAGAGTTGTTGCAGGATATTCTCTGGTCGAAGACAAAGGCGTATTCAATAGGTTTTGGAGCGATATATATCAATCAAAAAGGCAGAGAAAAATATGGGATAGTAAATCCTGGGTCGGAGACCGAAAAACTTAAAGATGATATTTCGCAAGGACTCAGTGAATGGATAGATGAAAAAAATAGCCGGAAGATAGTGCATAAAGTATATTCTAATGAGGAGATATTCTGGGGTCAGTATGCGAATAACGCGCCCGATATTTACATAGGTTTTAATGTGGGCTATAGGGCGTCATGGCAAAGCGCTCTAGGCGCTGCCCCAAAGGAGCTCGTAGAAGATAATCTCAAAAAATGGTCAGGATCACATCTATTCGATCCCGCGCTTATCCCTGGTATAATAGTGACTAATAAAAAGATTACCAAGGATGACCCCTCACTCTATGATATAACGCCTACGCTGCTTAAGATAATAGGCTATAGTCAGGAAAAGATAAAGGAGAATGATTTTGATGGGTTACCATTATTTTAAAATGAGACCTAGTAGAGGTATTTTTATCGCTATTGTTATTTTTATCGTATTAATTGTCCAGCATATATCCTGTGCTCAAGCGTTGCCGGATAAGAAGAATGCGGATCTACCCAAAGAAGAGAAGACTAATGTGATAATATTTTGGGTGGACACCTTAAGGAATGATCACCTGGGCTGTTACGGATATCACAGGAACACATCCCCCTTTATAGACAAGATCGCTAAGGAAGGGGTCTTATTCGAACAATGCATAACAGATGCTTCGTGGACGAAGTCCTCGGGTGTTTCACTCTTTAGCGGCCAACGAGTCGCTACTCATGGGGTAAAAGATGTCTCAATTAAGGCGAGTCCGGAATTAATAATGCTTCCAGAGGTACTAAAAGATAATGGATACAAGACCGCGGGCTTTGCTCAATCCCCGCTCTATGATTATGCCTCAGGCATGAATCAGGGTTTTGATCGTTACCACTATTCCCTGGATGAGTTTAAGATGATAAATCATATAAATCCGATCTACGATCCTGATCCCGCGGATAAGGTTTTAGCATGGATAAGGAAGAATAAGGAAAAAAAATTCTTTATTTGGTCCCACCTATTCTATCCTCATGGTATCTATGCTCCACCCAAACCATTTGATGAGGCCTTTGTCAATGACAAGTATGTTAAGGGCGATAAACACGTTCCTATATCAGACGATCTTATTTACGCGTATAAGGTCATACCAGGTTATCAGAACCTAGGCGACAGGACAGATATTGACTATTATATATCGCAGTATGACAGCGAGATTCTTTATTTGAATTCCGCAGTGCAGAAGGTAGTCAATGAACTCAAGAGATTGGATATCTATGATAATACAATAATAGTACTAAGTGCAGATCATGCTGAGACAACAGGAGAGAATGATTTTTATTTTGTTCATACATTATTGTATGATCCTGTAATACGAGTACCTCTTATTATCCGTTTTCCATCTGTAATTCCTAAGAATTTAAGGCTTAAATATCAGGTAAGTACTATAGATATATATCCAACTATACTAGATATTCTTGGGATACCTATTAATCATCAGATAGATGGCAGAAGTCTGATCCCGATGATAATGAAGAAGGAAAAGAAGGATAGGCCTGTTGTTTCGCAGGCCCATAATAAGAAAGGCGGATTTATATTCTCGGATGCGGTAGAGGGAACAAATACCTTCTCTCTAAGAGATCGGGTAGGACGCGATATGTGGAAGCTCATATATTCTACTAAGCCTGAGACTCAACCGGTTCATGAATTATATAATATCAGCAAAGATCCGGGTGAATCGAATAATCTGATAGATAAAGAGAAGAAGGTATACAAGATCTTAAGAAAAAGATTGTTACCATTGCTAAAATTGAACGAGGAAGATGAAGATCAAGTAGAGAGGATCGATATAGACGAAGAGACTAAGGAGCAGTTAAAATCGTTAGGATATATGTAAGTTGAAAGCTCTATTATTAAGTCCGCCATATTTAAAGGACTATATGCGTAATGCGCGGTGTGATTTTGTATCCCTTTCTGGAACGCAGTGGTTTCCTATTTTATTGGGTTATCTGGGTGTATTTCTAGAGGGCAGAGGCGTTGAGGTTAAGTTTGTAGACGCGCCTGCTTATAACCTGTCTAAGAAAGATGTTGAGGATATTTATCTGGAATATAGTCCGGATTTTTTAATAGTCTATCCCGGAGATAAGAGTAGAGACAGCGATATAGAGTTTGGCGACCTGCTTCTTTGTAAACATAAGATACCCGCGATATTTGTCGGGCCGTATTTTTCTATGGAGCCTGATTATTTCTTAAGCAAATCACAAAATATCTTATTCGGTGCCTTAGGTGAATTTGAATATCCTGTATGGGATTTAATAAAAGGTGAGAGTCCTAAGGATATCAACAACTTGGCGCGCAAAGAAGGCAGCGAAATAATAAAAAATAGTATACGTCCATATCTAACCCAGCCTGAGCTTGATAAGATTCCTTTTGTGAGTGAGTTTTTTAATAGACATCTCGATTTTAAATATTACCATACCCCTTCGGAGCCTCATCCATTTGTGGATATCATGACCGGTAGAGGGTGTAAATGGGGTATGTGTACTTTTTGCCTGTGGGCGCATACATATATAAGAGGTTGTACGTATAATACGCGTTCTATTAATAGTGTATTGAATGAGCTGGAGTATATTGAAGAAAGCATGAGTTCCGTTCGTTCTATTATGATACAAGATGACACATTGCCCAAAGATAGAATAGAGGAGTTCTGCAAAGAGAAGCTTAACAGAGGTATTAAGATAAGATGGTCCTGCTATCTTAGGGCTGACATTGATTATGAGACACTTAAGCTTATGAAGCAGGCGGGTTGCCTAAATATTCATGTAGGATTTGAATCAGCTAACAACGAGGTTATGAAACAGATCAAGAAGGGCTTGACTAAGGATAGGATGACACAGTTTGCCCTTGACGCGAAGAAGGCGGGTTTGAAGATACATGGTGACTTTCTTATAGGGCTTCCAGGCGATAATGAAGAGTCGATAAGAGATATGATCAACTGGGCCTGTACTATTAGGCCGTATACTGCGCAATTCCAGGTCTTTATTCCTTTTAAAGGTACAGCTATTTATGAAGAGATGAACCGGGAGGGGTTGATTAAAGACGCAAGGGTATATTACCCAGATCTTAGCAATGAGAGGATAGAGTATCTCTCCAAACTGGCTTATAGAAAGTTCTATATTAGTCTCCCATATTTTTTGGAGGTCATCAAGCATCCGATAGATCTATTCTTTAAGAAAACCAGAACAATATGCAGGTCGCTGCCTTCGATTTTGTGGAAAAAGATGGATATACGATGATTGCCAAGAAGAAGATATATTGCGGAATATTACTTTTATTGTTGGCGCTTATTACCTTTGCGCAGCTTCTTACTCTGAATTCCGAGATAGCGACCATGGGTTTTACTATCCAGCATGATGAGAAACTTATTTTGCCGGACGCAAGGTCATTCTATCTGGGAGGCAATCATGATGTTAAGGATTATACGCAGCCGGTCTCTGCCGCATTTGGTATATTGAGCCCTAGAATAGTAGAGTTGGGATTTAGAATATTCGGCTTTAACAACTACGGATTGCGTCTTCCATTTGTTATCTTTTCTACCATATCTACTCTGCTGTTTATCCTCATCATGATGCGTCTATGTCCGAATATAGTCGGTTTTCTGATCTCATTATTACAGCTCTTAAATTACCGATACTTTACATTAACTCGTTACGCGGTCTCAGAAGATATATTGATTTTGATAATTTTGGCTCTCATTTGGTTCTATATTGCAAAGCGAGATTTTCTTATTCGCCATATCAATAAGGCGGCTTTTCTAGCGGGGGCGCTGGTACTAGTGAAGCTAAATTTTCCTTTTTATCTTTTTATTCTTCTTGGTTCACTGGCTATAATTGAGCGATTTTCAGTACGTAATATAATAAAACTCATAATATATTCGATAGTTTCAGTCATTTTTTTCTATGCTATTCAGGCGCTTATTTTAAGTTCGATGGGACTACTGGAGGCGCATCTTAAGAATACTATGCTGGGTCTGGTGGTTTATGGCGGAAAGGAGATGACCCATTTTGCTACACAGACTTATACAAAACCCATAGCTTTTCTGGAAGTCATGCCGCGTTATTTTGAGCTAATGAGGGCGTGGTATCTGCAAGGCTATGTAAATACAGCTATCTTCTTCAGCCATACTAAGGTAATTGAGGCTAATATGGTAATCGGTAATCTCATATTTATAGCAACCTCAGTGGGCATTTTGCTGCTTTTATTGAAGAAAAAGGACCTAAAGACTACGTGTGGATTTGGCATATTCCTGATCTGCTCTCTCTTTATCTCATCCAGGCTTCTATTTTACATAAAACGAATTCTTCCCTTTTTCCCAGTTACATGCATATTTTTTGGAAGCCTTTATAGTGAGGGCTTAAGATCAGTGCAGAGTCAAAAGGTAAAGGAAGTGGTAAAATACGCGGCTGCGGCGTTCTTGCTGCTTTTGCTAATAACGCAAGTAGCAAATCAGTCAAAATTTCTTAAGGCGCTCGGACCTCATATTAAATCCAACAGGGTAGAGGAGAACTCAAGGGCGATAGATAAGGTCCTGCCCCCTGATTCTACTGTATATATGCATTGCTATGGCCTCAGATTCTTTTGGCAGACTAAAAACAGAATTATCTCTGGGGATGATCAACTGCTGAACAATCAGATGATTATCGATAAAGCCTTAGCTGATAAGGGCAAGTATCTATTGCTAGATCCTAGAGGAGGAGAGGTTAAGCTTAAGAGCGGTTATGGGCTTAAGTTGTTGGGCAGGTATATGACAGATATGGCCAGCGCGGGCTATAGGATTAATCACCAGTTATTAGAGATCAGGAAAAAGTAGATGTTAAAAGATAAAAGAGTAGTTACATTCTTCATATTTCTTATTCTCATAGGAGCGGTCTATGCGCAGGTAGCGTTTTTCCAAAAGACCCTTATTCCAAACCTCTATTATCCAAAACCTCTCGCACCTTTAGGATATGAGGGGAGGGTGCCGGTTAATACCTTCAATATAGATATGGGCAGCCCCGCTTTTTATGAGATGCCAATAAATAAGCTCGTAGGGGATATGTATCGAAGGGCCAAGGCCCCGCTCTGGAATCCGTATAATGGTATAGGAACACCTCTTGCAGCTCAGTATTCCACAAGGACATTTTTTCCATATCAGATAATCGAGAATATATCTCCCGCATATCTCTGGGACTATTTTATGCTCTTACGACTTATTATAGCTGCCTTTTTTACTTATCTCTTATTAAGGCTTCTGGGGCTTTCTCAGGTTCCTTCATTTCTTGGCGGGATCTTATACAGTCTATCAGGCAGCTTTACCTGGTTTATGAATTTTGAGCAGTTTACCAATGTTGCGATGATGGTTCCGGTCTGCCTATTTTCCTGCGAAAGGCTTATTAGATTTAAAAAAACACGATATATTGCAGAGGCGGCCCTGGCATTTGCCTGCATGATATTAGCAGGGCAGCCCGAGATAGCTATATATGTATTATTGCTTGCGGTCTGTTATACCATATTCAGGATTATATCAGGAAAGAAGGAAGACCTAACAAATATTTGTTCTGAAAAATTCAAGACCTTTCTTAAGTTTGTTGCGGTAGCCGTATTAGGGCTGGGACTTTCTTGCCTGATAATATTATCATTCCTTGAGTTTATACCGAATGCGTATCAGTGCCATCCAGCTGGCGGGCCGATGGGCATCCAATCACCCGCCCGTATCGGTTTTGGTATAAATTTATTAGTCCCCTCATTCTTTGAGATACCGACCTATCATCGCATATTCCCGCATAACGGCGCATGGGACTGGATGGGTGGCTATTCCGGTATCTTAGTATTTCTTCTTATATTTACAGCTTTCTTTTTTAAGAGTAATAGGAAAGGAGTCTTTCTATTCTTTTCTATCTTTGCTTTCTCTATTATCCTTAAGAATTTTGGTTTTCCATTAATAACATGGATAGGCAGATTACCGCTGTTGGATCAATCTTGGAGTCCTCGCTGGGCTGGGCCTGTATGGACATTCTCATTAGCATGCGCGGGAGCATTTGCCTTAGAGATCTTATCAGAATCCGATCAGGCTAAAAGGAAGGCGGTCTGGGCGGTCGCTCTATCTATGCTGATTATCCTGGGATTTCTCTTCTATAAGGCGAGTGGCATGATCCAATTTTCAACACTAGATCCGAATCAGCTTAGAATGATATTACCACCCATCGTTACTGGCCTGGCTGTAGCTACTTGTGTTGTTGTGATTTTTGTTTTGCTGATTTTCATTTGTAAGAATAAAAAGGGGTTAGTATATGGCATACTATCTTTAGCTTTATTGGAACTATGGTTCTACGTCCCAAAGGGCACCGCTTTTCCGTGGAACGCCCTAAGGGTAATACCGTTTTTGGTGGGGGCTGTTGTAATCTTTTTTGTGAGCAGGCGGACTTGGCGCTTGGCAGCAGCCGGAGCTTTTGTTGTAATAGCCCTTTTTACCAGCTTTGATTTAATATCGCCTTATGGTTTTCCAGATAGGTACAATATATTTCATGAAGATGAGTATATAAAATTCCTAAAGAATGATAAGCTGGCGCGCGTAGTTGCTGGGGAAGGCATTCTAATGCCTAATTTCTCAAGCGCATTCAATATATTCGATCCGAGATTTATAAATTCTCTATCCAGCGCTGAATATCAGAATTATGTTGAGAATCATCTGATGAAAGAACCCCACACCTGGAATACAGACCGGCTCTGGTTTACAGGGTTGCCGGACCGCAACAAGAAAAGACCGCGTTCAATATATCAGGAGATTGCCGATGGGCTGATATACTACTCGTATCTGGGTGTAAAATATATAATAGCGCCGAGCAAATTCTCTCTCAATCTGCCGCTGGTATACGATAAAGAGGTTAAGATATACCAGAATCCTCAGGTTCTTCCCAGGGCATATGTCGCTCATAAGATAAGGTTTGCTTCTGATTATCAGATTGCTCAGAAGATCATGGGTGAGAAGAATTTTGACATAAAAGGTACTGTTATTCTTGAGGAGAAGGCGCCCGCGTGGTATAAATATACCAACGCTAGAGGCCAAAATATCAAGGAAGAGTTCGCTAAGATTCAGGAGTATGAAGCGAATAAGGTGAAGATATCCGTGAATACAGAATCGGATAGCATTCTGGTCTTAACCGATCTCTTCTATCCAGGATGGAAGGCGTATGTGGATGGTAGAGAGAGTGAAATTTTTCGTGTTAATGGTCTGGTAAGAGGGGTCTTCCTTAGAAATGGTAATCACGAAGTAGTGTTTAAATATTCACCAGCCAGCTTCAATATAGGTCTTGGCATATCGATTATCTGCCTTATTGTTTGTTTGGCGCTATTTTTATATAGAAGAGATGAGAGAGATACAAGTACCCAAAAATTATAATTATATCGGTGTTTTTCTTACATTTAGTTGCAACTTAAATTGCAGCTACTGTATAAATAACTTCGAAGATGGACTATTGCGAAGAGAGCTGATATCTGGTGAGGATTGGGTAAAGTTTCTTAACAGGATAGTCTCAAGGAGCGATCTTCCTATTACGCTACAGGGTGGAGAACCAAGTCTGCATCCTGATTTTTCCTACATTATTAATAATCTTAAGCCTGAGCTTAATATAGATATATTGACAAACCTCACTTTTAATATAGATGAATTTATGAGTAAGGTAGATCCAAGGCGCATAAAGCGTGATTCACCTTATGCTTCAATACGAGTGAGTTATCATCCTCAAACCATGGGTTTTGAGGATACTGTCAAAAAGGCGCTTAAACTGCAGGAGAATGGATATAGCATAGGTATCTGGAGCGTGCTTCACCCTGAATACAATGACCATATCTTAGAGTCGCAGAAAAAATGCAAGGATTTAGGTATAGACTTTCGCACAAAAGAGTTTCTTGGCGAATATAATGGAAAGCTATATGGGATGTATAAGTTTGAGGACGCCTGCGCTAAGAAGAGTAAAAAGAAGGTTCTTTGCAGAACTACCGAATTTCTTATAGATCCACAGGCTAAGATATATAGATGCCATCATGATATATATAAGGGAGATAACCCTATAGGAAGCCTCTCTGATGAAAATTTCCAATTGGATAATAAATTCAGGGAATGCGAATACTTTGGATATTGTAATCCATGCGATATTAAGGTAAAGACGAACCGTTTTCAACAGTTCGGTCACACCTCGGTTGAGGTAAAGTTCATTGGGTGAAATATTTTTTACATGTTCGGTGCTGAAAGTTTTTCCCGTACTTTTGCGCTTATGGCTCATTCGTTTGGCGGAATTCCCACTCAGCGTATTCTAGGGTCAGTTCCGCCACTCACTCGCCATAAGCCCTAAAAGTACACTGGGAAAAACTTTCTGAGGCACCTCACATTGTAAAAAAATTTCAGACAAAAGGGAAGAGATGGGAAAACATAAGAAGAGAAGAGAAAAGGTAGAATATCAGCCTGCAGAAGAGAGCAGATCTGTAAATATAGATAAGTACCTCGATATAGGTCTAATCATATTGCTGTTTATGGTTGTTTTCTTAATGAACCTTCCCTTGTCTAAGCTAGAATTTATGCAGCCAGACGGTTCCGGGTACCTTGATATGGGCAGAAACCTATTCACAGGTAAGGGGGCTGTGATCTCATATAATATCAATCAGTACTGGCCTGGCAAGTATTACCCATTTCTGCCATATATGCAGCCGGTTTATGGAATTGTCGCGGGTCTTGTTTGGATGCTATTTGGTCTGCAGGGAGTCATCACTTTTAATATGCTTACACTTGCGGGTAATTCCGTTCTTTTGTATAAGATAGTAAGATTGTATTCAGATAGTTTTACATCGTTTCTTATAGGGCTCTTTATCGGCTTATCTCATGTTCTAATATTTCCAGCCATATCTCCTTTAACAGAACAGCTAAATTTGTTCTTTCTGCTCCTCGCTCTATTCGTTTATCTAAGATATGAGAAGGCCGCTGTCTGGACAGGTCTTATATTGGCTGTTAGCTGTTTAACGAGAATCGCCTCTTTTTATAATGTGGCCGCGTTTATTTTGAGCATTCTGATAATTAAGCGTTTTTCTAAAGAGGCCCTTAAAGAATTGATGAGATTTTTATTGGGATTTTTAGCTGTATTTTTAACCTATGAGATATTTTGTTTTTTAAGATATGGAGTGTTCTATCCTGAATATCTTAAGGCCGCTAAGATATATAAGAGCGCTGAGATCTATCCAGGCGCCTTCTACAAAGACGCGATACCGACGTTGAATATGCCAGATATAAAGGTAGGCAGTGAGGGCGTATTCGCTAATATATGGGTGAGTTTAACAGGATTTTTTGAGATATTTGACATGCTTAAGTTTGTTTATATACTTGCGCCTGGATATCTTATCTATGATTTCATTAAAAAGAGAAGAACCCCTATATTAGTGTTATTATTCCTTAATGGTTTTGCTGTTATAGGAGGTTATACACTAGCCCATACCTGGTCGAAGATATATGAGTTTAGCCGTTTCTCGGTAATTCCATTTACCATGCTTGGGGCTTTGGGATTTTTGTCTTTGAAGGCGATATTTAGCGGTCTCATGGACCAGAGATGGGAGAAGAGGTTCCCCGCAATATTCATTATTATTATGCTGGTCTTTCTCGGTTTTCATATAAGAAGCCATAGGCGGTTTACGAGCTTTTATTTAAATGTATATCCGACCAAATTCGAATCCTACACACAAAGTAGAGACATGATCTATGAGTGGATTAGAGATAACAGCCAGGAAGATGATCTTATAGCCTCAGCTTTTTTACGTGACGCCTTCTTTATGGAAAGGCCGATAGTTTCATTGCCCAGAGATGAGGCATTGACTGAGAAGAACCTCAGGGATTATTTAGAGATATACAAGCCGAAATATGTCTTAGCGCATGATCCAAAGGTGGTAGATATACTTGTGAAGATAGGATTTAAACTCAGGATAAGAAGCGGCAACTTATTCCTATTTGGTCAAGATGGAAACTAATCGACTACATATTATAGTCGCGTCTCTCTTAATAGCGGCCCTCGGCCTTTTGGTTTACGCGAATTCACTGAATAACGCGTTCATATGGGACGATGATAATCTCATAAAAGATAATGTAATTATAAGGTCTATATCAAATGCGCGGCTGCTATTTTCCAATGGCACAAGAAAGACTGTTGGCGCAAGAAGCAGTTGTTCATTTAGGCCTATGCAGATGCTCACTTATATGATCGATTATTCATTTTGGGGGTTAAATGTAATAGGTTACCACCTCACAAGCACAATAATACATATCCTTGTAGCTATATCTCTTTTTTGGTTAGTAAATATTCTTTTTAGTAATAAATTATTGGCTTTTCTTACATCTATATTGTTTGTATCCCATCCTATTCATACTGAGGCCATAACCTATATAGCAGGAAGGGCAGATCCGCTCTCCGCTCTCTTTATAGTGCTCTCCTTTATATTCTATGTAAAATATGATAGATCCCGGGTAGGAGCATTTCTGGTTATCGCTATTATAAGTTTTATAGCCGCTCTCTTATCCAGGGAGAATAGCATTATATTTCCGATACTAATTTTGATATACCACTACTCGTTTAAAGAGAAGATAAAGGCGGCGGGATATAGCCCATTTGTCATCTTAAGCGCTGTATATATACTGATAAGAGCTACTATTCTAAGGAATCTGCTTCCTCATTTGACATCTGAAAATACTTTATTGCAAAGAATCCCCGGGGTCTTTGCCGCTCTATCAGGTTATTTAAGAGTCCTTCTTGTGCCTATAGGATTGCATATGGAGTATCAGGATAAGATATTTAAGTTTTTTGATCCACAGGTCTTATCAGGCATTGCGATATTTATTTTTCTGATTATTTGGGTGTTAAAAAAAGGGGGTAAGAGTAAGCTTGCCCTCTTTTCATTTTTATTCTTTTTTATAGCGCTCCTACCCTCGATGAATCTATACCCTATACGGGCGTATATGGCTGAGCACTGGCTTTACCTGCCGTCTATCGGCTTTTTTCTCGTGATAGCAAATGCCGGTTATCGGTTATCGGTTTACGGTGTACGCCGAGCGCATTTACGAGAACCGCAAACCGAACACCGTACACCGAACCTTTATGTTCTGGCTGCCATGGCGCTCCTGATCACATTCTACTCCGTACGAACTATCCAGCAAAATACCTATTGGAAAGACCCGCTTACGTTTTATCAGACGACTTTAAAATACGCGCCAGATAGTGGGAGGATCCATAATAATATAGGATTTGAATATTACAATAGGGGAGAGAAGGAGAGGGCTATACCATTTATAAAAAAGGCTATAGAGCTCGATCCTAAGAATGCGAAGGCGTATTATAACCTGGGCAACGCTTATTATGAGCGCGGGGAGAACAGCAAGGCTATAGCGTTACTAAAGAAGGCGATCGAGATAGAGTCGACTTATTCAGCAGCTTATAATAATCTTGGTATTATCTATTCGGTTACAGGAAGACGCAGCGAGGCCGTACAATTATACCTTAAGGCGATCGAGATTAATCCATATTATGCCTTTGCATACAATAACCTTGGCAATACCTATTCTGAGCTAGGCAGGTATCAGGATGCCTCAAACTCGTATCTGAAGGCGATAGAGCTTGATAATAACTATGCTATAGCGCATATGCATCTGGCCATTGCGTATTTTCATCTAAAAAAGTATCAAGATGCCCTGAGAGAGTGTGACCGCGCGATCGACCTTGGCGCTAGGTCTGACCCGGAGTTTTTACAGCTTCTTAAATTTCACAGGAATAACTGATGAGACCTACAAATATTCTTATCGCCTCCATTTTTTTCATAGTAGCCCTGGGCTTTTCAATCTATGCTAATTCACTAAATGGCGATCTTCTCTGGGATGACAAGGCGTTGATAAAAGACAATACCTATATAAGCAGTTGGTCTAATCTCAGTAAGATCTTTAGCCATGATATAGGCGCAGGCGCCGGCAAACACAGCAAGTCTTACAGGCCTATACAGGTCTTAAGCTATGTTTTAGATTTTTCTATCTGGAAAGATAATATAAGAGGCTACCATCTTACCAATACCATACTTCATATCCTGGTTGCTCTGTTGATATACCTTTTGGTCACCCTTCTTTTTGAGAATAGATTGACAGCTTTTTTTACGAGTATACTTTTTATTGCTCATCCCATACATACAGAGGCCGTGGCCTATATCTCAGGCAGGGCAGATCTCTTTGTCTCTCTATTTTTGCTTACCTCACTCATCTTTTATATAAAAAATATTACAGCTAATTCGAAGATGCTTAGCTTGCTCATGCTTTTGAGTTACGCGATGGCCCTTCTCTCAAGGGAGAATGGACTGGGGTTCTTAATTATTATACCCCTTTATCATTATATATTTAAAAAGAGGTACAGGTTGTTCGACTCTATCGGGATTATCGTAACCACACTCTTATATTTCTTTGTAAGATTTTCTATATTTAATTCTGCTTTTAGTCATCCAACATCAAAGACGCTTTTCTACCAGAGGGTTCCGGGAGTTTTTGTCGCGATAACAAACTATGCTAGATTACTATTATTTCCATTCGGACTTCATATGGAGCATGGGAATTCTACTTTTAGCATTTTTGATCCAAAGGCTATCCTGGGTGTCGTTATATTTGTATCTTTGATATCATATGCCATAGTGAGAGTAAGAAAGAATACTCTAGTCTCATTCTCAATCTTATGGTTCTCTGTTACACTGTTTCCATCGTCAAACCTATTCCCTCTAAATGCCTACATGGCTGAGCACTGGCTTTACCTGCCGTCGATCGGATTCTTTCTCGTGATAGCAGACGTCGGTTATCGGTTATTGAATATTGGTGATCGGTGTGCGGTGTTCGGTTTACGGTGTACGCCTAGTGCATTTACGAAAACCGCAAACCGCAAACCGCAAACCGAAGAGCAAACACCGGACACCGAACACCGCAAACCGAACCTTTATGTTTTTGCTGCCATGGTGCTCCTGATCGCATTCTACTCCGTGCGAACGATACAACAGAACACCTACTGGCGGGAGTCCCTGGGCTTTTATGAAAGAACCTTAAAATATTCCCCTGATAGCGCAAGGGTATATTACAATCTTGCGAATACCTATAAAGAAAAGCGCGAGCTTAAGAAGGCGCATGACTTTTATAAAAAGTCGATAGATCTTGAGCCAAATTTTTCAGAATCGTATAATAATTTGGGTAATGTCTATAATATGGTAGGCAGTTACAACCAGGCTATAGATGTATATAAGAAGGCGATAGAGGTAAGGCCTGACTTTGTTGACGCCTACAACAATCTCGGCATAGTTTATAATATAATAGGAAAAAATGACAAGGCAATAAGTTCTTACAGGAAGGCCATAGAGATAGATCCCGAATACGCGTATGCCTATAATGGGCTTGGCATAGCTTATGCTGTTACCAATGATAATGAGCGCGCTATAGTCGCCTACAAGAAGGCGATAGAGCTCGATCCAGGTTATTCGAACGCGTATAATAATATCGGAACCATCTCTTATTCTATGGGCAAAAAGAGAGAGGCTGTAGGTTATTTTAAGAAGGCCATAGAACTTGATCCGCAGAGTCCGGACGCGTATTCGAGCCTGGCCGATGCCTATGAAGATATGGGCAAGAGGGAAGATGCCCTCTCTTTATATAATAAGGTCATTAAACTTCACCCAGAATACGCGAGGGCATACTATGGCCTGGGCAATCTCTACTCGAATATGGGCAGATATAAAGATGCCATAAGGTTATATGAGAAGGTCTTGGAGATAAAACCCGATAATGCGTATGCCTTAAGTAATATGGGAATGGCTTATTATGATATGAACGATTATCAAAGGGCGATCGAGCTATTTGAGAAAGCCATTAATGTAAATCCCCAACATGCGTATGCCTATAATAATCTTGGAATGGTATACCATGCCCTGAAGAGGTACAGTGAAGCAACGCCTTTGTTTAAAAAGGCTACAGAACTCAGTCCGGAATATGCCGAGGCCTACTCAAATTTGGCAGCGGTATATCTAATCACTGATCAGTATGAGCTGGCTATCGAGAGCCATGATAAGGCAATTAAGCTTGGTTTTAATGTAGACCCCCAACTCTCAAGCGCGCTTCTTGCGCATCGCAGGAAGTAACAATATAATTTGCAACAAAAACCAAAAAAGGTTGTGTTTGTATTTTAGCTTTAGTATAATACTAATAAATATGAGGTATCATGATGGCGAATTTTAGAGGTTTTCCTATAACTTCCAAATTTATACTATGGTTTTTAATCATCTCATTAATCCCTCTTATAGTTGCAACCTATATAAGTTACAATAGCGCTCAGGCGGTTCTTAAGAAGGAGATATCTAACAGCCTTATTGCTGTTGCGGATAATAAGGTTAATCAGATAGAGGCTTTTCTTGATAAGAAGGTCGATGATGTAAATACCCTATCCCATATGTCCGATGTTATATACGCGCTCGATAAGCTTGATGAAGCTTATGATAAATATAAGAAAGACTCCCCGGAATATATAGCAATTGATCAGGAGTTCAGGCCATTCTTTACATATTATCAGAAGACGTACGGGTATGAGGACATCTTTCTGATAAGAGCGCACGGCGATATAATATTCGCGGTTAACAAGAAAGATGCCCTGAAACCCATATACAGAAAGCCATACAAGGATACAGAGCTAGCGCGCGCGTTTTTAAAGTCGAATATATCTACCCAGACAGAGATATCTGACTGTGAATTTCATCCCGCTGATAACAATGGCGCTATATATATTGCAGCTCCTATATTTAAGGCTGGAGATGTAGTCGGGGCTGTTGTCGCGCAGATGGGCACAGAGGGGCTGTTTAAATTAGCGCAAAACTATTCAGGCTTGGGCAAGACCGGCGAGACGATTATAGCGGCAAAGATTGGCCAGGAGATAACATTTCTTGCCCCCCTTAGGTTTGACGCGGATGCGGCGTTTAAGAGAAAGATCACAATAGGCTCTAAAGATGGTCTTGATATTCAGAAAGCTGTTAGTGGTAAAAAGGACCTGGGCATAAATATAGACTACAGGGGAGAAGAGGTCTTGTCAGTCTCAAGGCATATCCCGTCTTTTAGATGGGGGATGGCTGTAAAGATGAATACCGAAGAGGTTTTTTCACCAGCCGGCAGCCTAAGAAATACCTTATTGATTATCAGCCTTATACTTTTGATATTAGTTATCCTTGCTGCTGTTATTGTAGCAAGTACGATATCGCGTCCCATAAGAGAGCTCACTAAGATCTCCGGTGAAATTGCCGGTGGCGACCTTTCCGCCAGGGCGGAAGTTATGTCAAGTGATGAGATAGGGGATCTGGCAAATACATTTAATTTGATGACTGATAAGCTTGTTAAGGCAAAGGCCAATGTAGAACAGAAGAAGGCCCAGGTCGAAGAGCAGAAGAAGATGCTTGAGAAGGTGAACAAAGAGTTGGACAGTTTTGTCTATACAGCAAGCCATGATCTTCGCGCTCCCTTAAGAGCAATATCGTCGTTTAGCAGTTTTCTTAAGGAAGATTATTTTGATAAGTTTAATGATGAAGGCAAGGGGTATCTGAAAGAGATATATGAAGGCGCTGATCGCATGGATAAGCTTATAGGGGATCTTCTGGAGCTTTCTAGGATTTCACGTATACAGAATCCTTATGAAGAGGTAGATATAAGAAGTCTTATTGATTCGGTCGTTAAGCGAATTGAATTTGATATAAAGACCAATAAGGTTGATTTAAAGATAGGCCAGGGGATACCTGTTGTGACGTGTGATCGTATCAAAATCAGCGAGGTGTTTCTTAATCTTATTAATAACGCAATTAAGTTTTCATCTAAGAATCCTAAAGATGTGCCAACCGTTGAGGTAGGATATGTTGATGATATACAATATCACAAGTTCTATGTAAAAGATAACGGAATTGGCATAGATCCTCAGCACCATGAGCAGGTCTTTGGTATATTCAAGCGCTTACATACTATGCAGGAGTATGAAGGTACAGGCGCAGGGCTTAGTATTGTTAAGAAGGTTATAGATGACCACGGTGGGAAGATATGGATCGAATCGAAGCTTGGCGAGGGGGCGACTTTTTGTTTTACAATACCCAAGACATTAAAGAGGGAAGAGAAAAAGCTAGGCGAGATACTTATCGAGGATGGGGCTATTACTAAGGATCAACTGAGCATGGGTCTAAAAAAACAAGGTATCTCTGAATTAGAACCGCCTGAAGATGATGAGATTACTTGATTTTGCGCGCATTATTGATGAAAGGAATAGGATATGTCTAGTAAAGTTTTGATTATTGATGATAGTGATCAGGATAGAAAAATAATAAAGAGATATCTCAATAAGTGCGGGTATGAAGATATTGTGACAGCGAATACTGGCGAAGAAGGGGTCAAGCTTGCTAAATCCCAGGATCCGGATCTTGTTATTACAGATACTATGATGCCCGGAATAGACGGGTTTGAGGTCTGTAAACAGATAAGAGAGGCAAAGGGTCCCGAGCGCCCAAAGATAATAGTTGTTACCGGTGCTATCGATGCAATAGATGCTGTGAAGGCAAGAAAAAGCGGCGCTAATGATTATTGCGCGAAGACCAGTGATTGCGTTGCGCTAATAGAAGCTGTTAAATCTCTTATATGAGGGGCTGGGATCTTATTTCTGTGTAATTCTTCAGCATTTCGGTAACGGTAAGGGTAACGAGGCCCGTATCGGTTACGTTTGACGGTTACGGCCTAAATATATATTGTAATAAAGACGAAAAACGTAACCTTAAGACGAAACGGGCATCGTAACCGTAACCGAAAAACATTACCACTCTTGTGAAGTAATACACGAAGGCGGAATTTATGGTGAGTAAGCATTGAGTTTGTCGCAGTGTACAGTCGTACTAAGCGAGAGCGGAGACTCCCCGAAGGGGACGAAGGATCTTAAGAATTATGGCTGAGAAAAAAACAAACATACTTATAATAGGCGCTGGCCACGGATGTGTTGCGCTGCTTGAGGTCTTATCTGCTGACAAGAGAGTAAATATTCTAGGTGTTGTTGACGCTGATCTTAATGCGCCCGGCATAGATGTCGCTAAGCGGTTGAGTATTCCTGTATCGAAAGAATGGAACGAATTTCTTAAGGGCAAAAATCTTAATCAGGTAATAGATCTTACAGGCAAGCAGGAAGTTAATGACCGCTTGCTTAAGGAGAAGCCAGACTATGTAGATATTGTAGGTGGCAGCTCCGCTAAGCTAATATGGTTTTTGCTGGAGGGGCGCAAGGAAGCGCAAGAGAGCGTTCGCAGGCTCTCTCGCGCTATAGAACAGAGTCCAAGCGCTGTTGTCATGACAGATTTAAAGGGGAATGTGGAGTATGCCAACCCTAAGTTCAGTCAACTAACGGGCTTTTCGCTCGATGAGGTTAAGGGTAGGAATCCAAAGATACTCAAATCA
>JBHPDT010000017.1:0-26502 GCA_042577545.1 Candidatus Omnitrophota bacterium
TTTCAACGCCTACCCGGCTTCTTCGTTGCCATAACAAATTATACAAGATTACTAATAGCCCCGTTTAATCTTCACATGGAATACGGGGATAAGCTATTTAGTTTTACGGATCCAAGGGCTATATTAGGAGTAATAATAGTCATATCGCTTATTATATTTGCCATAAAGAGAAGGCATAAGAATCAACTCATATCTTTTGCAATACTCTGGTTCTTTGTAACACTCATACCTCAATCCAATATCTATCCCATAAAGGCCTACATGGCTGAGCATTGGCTTTATCTGCCGTCCATCGGCTTCTTCCTCGTGATAGCAAATGCCGGTTATCGGTTATCGGTTTACGGTTTTCGTAAAAGCACGGACCGAGAACCGAACACCGAACACCGAAAACCGAACCTTTATATCCTGGCTGCCATGGCGCTCCTGATCACATTCTACTCCGTACGAACTATCCAGCAGAACAGGTACTGGCAGAAGCCCGCCGCATTCTATGAGAGGACTATTAAGTACGCGCCAGAGAGTGAAAGGCTGCATAATAATCTGGGTTTTTTATATAGTAAAGCTGGAGAATCAAATAGGGCCTTTGGTTCATATCAGAAGGCCATTGAGATAAACGACAGATATGTGGAGGCGCACTATAACCTGGCCAATCTTTATCTTGGTGCTAATATGTACGTAGAGGCTATAGCCTCTTATGAAAGGGTGCTCGCAATTGAACCAGATTATAAATATGCATATAATAATCTAGGTAATGCCTATCTGTCGATAGGCCAGGAGAGGGAGGCCTTATCTTCATATAAACGAGCTTTGGAGATCGATCCATTTTACGCTTTGACGTATTATAACATAGCGAATATATATCTTGGCCAATTCAGAATTGAGGAGGCTATAGAGTTTTATACAAAGTCCATTAAGATCGATGGTGATTACGTGGATGCGTATAATAACCTGGGTAACGCCTATCTGAGAAAGAAGGACTACGATAAAGCCATTGATGCTTATAGGAAGGCGATCAGCCTGGATAGGGCTCACGCAAGAGCGTATCATAATTTGAGCCTGGCGTATGAGAATATTTCGAGGTTACAGGATGCCGAGTCCTCTCTTAAGAGCGCCATTGATATTGATCCGCAGTACGCCTCGGCTTATTATCGATTGTCAATAATTTGTTTTAAGCAGAAGCGATACGAGATGGCGCTAAGTTATTGTAAACGCGCTGCTGATCTTGGGTATAAAGTGGATGAAGGTTTTTTAGATACTCTCAGATCTTTACAAAGGGACTAGAGATATAATGGAAACAAGAAGAGTAACCACCATAGTATTGATGCTGGTTGTTATTATTGCGGGATCGCTCGTATATATTAATTCACTCAAAGGTGAATTTATATGGGACGATCATTACCTGGTTGCTCAGAATTTATTTTTAAGAGATATCTCTAGTCTCCCAAAGATCTTTACAGAAGGTATAATTGCCGGGGCGGGTAAGGTATCATTCTCCTATCGGCCGATGCAGATAGTTACATATATGGTAGATTATTCTATAGCCAGGAATAGTGTCCTTGTCTATCATATCTCAAATCTTGTATTTCATCTGGTAGTCGGTTGTCTCATATTTTGGTTAGTAGATGCCCTCTTTGATAAACGTATCTTATCATTTATGACATCATTATTGTTTATTGTGCATCCGATCCATACAGAGGCTGTCTCTTATATCTCTGGCAGGGCGGATATGCTTGCGGGAATCGGTATTTTGACCGCCCTAATATGCTATATAAGGTTTATAAATTTAGGTTCGTTCAGATATATATATTTGTCGATATTCGCTTATGTCTTCGCTCTTTTAGCCAGAGAGAATTCATTTATTCTTTTAGGACTATTCTTTGGCTATCACTATATATTTAAGAAGAGAGCCAATGGTAAAGTATTAGGCGTTTTTATCTGCGTGACGTTAACTTATGCCGCCTTAAGGGCTACTCTGCTTGTTTCCAGCGTTACTCATTTATCGGAGTTACAGCATAGTCTATTTGAACGCATTCCGGGGCTCTTTGTCGCGATCTCAAGATATCTGATGCTTTTGATCGCTCCATTTAACCTTCATATGGAATACGGCAATAAAGTATTTTCGATATTGGACCCAAGAGCTATTGCCGGGGTAATTATCTTTATCTCCTCTATAGCGCTTGTGATCAAGAAGAGAGGAGAGAACGCAATTTTATCTTTTGGGATATTATGGTTTTTTGTTACTCTTATCCCGCATTCTAATATATACCCATTGACCGCGTATATGGCTGAGCATTGGCTCTATCTGCCATCGATAGGCTTTTTTCTCGTGGTGGCGAATGCCGGTTATCGGTTATCGGTTTACGGTTTTCGTAAAAGCACGGACCGAGAACCGAACACCGAACACCGAAAACCGAACCTTTATATCCTGGCTGCCATGGTTCTCCTGATCACGTTCTACTCCGTGCGAACGATACAACAGAACAAGTACTGGCAAAATTCCATATCTTTTTATGAGAGAACTCTTAGATATGCTCCCGAAAGCTGGAAGGTATATAATGATCTTGGATTTGCGTATTATAACGCTGGTAAGCCTAAAGAGTCGATCAGCTTATACAAAAAAGCTATGGGCCTTCAGCCAGGAGAAATAGATATCTATAATAATATGGCGATCGCTTATAGAGCCTTAGGCGATGAGAAGGAGGCTGTAAAATTATACCGAAAGATTATTAAGCTAGATCCAGAATATGATCTGGCTTACTATAATCTTGGTAATTACCACTACGATCAAGGCGAGAGAAGGGCTGCTATAGAATTATATTTGAAGGCCTTATCTATTAACTCAAGAAACGCAAAGTCATATTTTAACCTTGGCAACGCTTATAGAGATATTCAGGATAATACCAAGGCCATAGAGGCATACAAAAACGCGATTAAGATCGATCCAGGTTACCCATATCCGTATAACAACCTAGGAATAATATATTATAATCTTGGAAAGGATCAAGAAGCTCTTAAGCTGTATGAGAAGGCGCTCTCAATAGATAAGAACTATGCCCAGGCTTATAATAATTTAGGCATGGTATACAATAAGATAGGTAATAGTAAAAAGGCCTTAGCCTGTTTCAATAAGTCTGTGGAGGCTGATTCCAGATATGCTGTGGCTCATTTTAATATGGCTGTTGTCTATTATAATAAAAGATGGTATGATGAGGCTGCAAAGAATTGTAGAAAATCTATAGAGCTGGGATATGAAGGCGGCATAGCCTTACTAAATCAAATAGACTCTTCTCTTAAAGAGGGCGCAGGATGAGGCAGGATCATAAAAAATATATTATTGAAAACATCGGTAAAAAATCGATGTCTGAGATATCCCGTAATCTTAATTTAAAAGAGAGAAGGATCAGGAAAATTATCGAGCAGAATAGGGATAAGGTCTCACAGCAGAGCGCGCAGACAAAACCAGTAAATAAGATAGATAAGAAATTTCTCCTTATATCATTGGCGGTTATAATTATCGCAGGGTTTATCGTGTATAGCAATGTGATAGATGGGGAGTTTCAGTGGGATGATTATTATCTGGTAAAAGACAATACATTCATAAAGCAGCCTTCTCTTATGCCAGAGATATTTAAACATGATATAGCGGCAGGGTCCGGAAAGCAAGCGAACTCATATCGGCCATTGCAGATCTTGACATATGTGCCAAATTACGCGATGGGCATGCTAGATGTGAGACACTACCATATAACAAATATCTTGTTGCATATATTGGCAGGTCTATGTATATACTGGTTCGTTAATCTTCTTTTTAATGATAAGATAATGTCAGCTCTTACAAGCCTGCTCTTTGTTGTCCATCCGATACATACTGAAGCGGTCTCCTATATATCCGGAAGAGCGGATTCACTCGTCGCTATATTCATGTTTTTGTCGCTTATATTCTATATAAAATACCAAAACCAAAACCGCAAATTATTACTTACGCCTATAATACTCTGCTATATTCTGGCTCTTCTTTCGCGCGAGAATAGCTTAATATTGCCTTTCATCTTATTATTGTATGACTTTGTCTTTAAGAAAAAACCCGATCTTAAGGTTATAGCGCCTCTTATAGGCGTGACTTTGATCTATATACTTCTTCGAACAAGTGTATTGAAACCTAGCGCGTATAATGCCATGGCTCAGGTTAATTTCTTGCATAGGGCTCCGGGGTTCTTAATTGCTATATTTAATTATATCAGACTCATGCTATTTCCAGTTGGGTTGCGAATGGAATATGGCTATTCTCTTTATAGAATCGCGGATCCAAAGGCTATCCTTGGATTAATTATAATGATCTCATCTATCGCGTATGCCTTTTTCAAGAGGAAAAAAAATGTTCTATTATCGTTTTCTATCCTCTGGTTTTTTCTTACGCTTATTCCGTCATCGAATATATTTCCAATCAATGCCTACATGGCAGAGCACTGGCTCTATATACCATCCGTAGGTTTCTTTTTGATTGTCAGCCATCAGCTTTCCCTTCTACTTCGCTCAGGGCAGGCAGCTTTTCCGCCGGAGGCGGACCCGCCTTTGGCGGGCAGCCGTCAGCATAAACGTATAGCAATAGCTATTATTATTGCTTTAACGGTTTTTTACTCAGTAAGGACGATTCAACAAAATACTTATTGGCGCAAACAGCTCTCCTTTTACCAGCGTGTCTTATCATATGATTCCAATAATATTCGCGCGCTAAACAGTTTGGGCCTCTTGTATCACAGCCAAAAGAGGATGGAGGAGGCCATACCTTTGTACCAGAAGGCGATAAGCATAAGTCCGTATTATACAGACGCATACAATAATTTGGGCATATCATACAGAAGGCTTGGCAGACACAAGGAGGCCATAGAGGTATACAAAAAGGCTATAGAGATAGATCCTAAATTTGTATACACCTATTGTAATCTTGCCAATGCCTTAAAGGATATTGGAGAGGTTGATGAATCGATCCGATTATACAAAAAGGCTATAGAGATATATCCGACCTTCTCTTACGCGTATAACAACCTGGGTTTAACATATGAAAATATCGGCAAGAGAGAAGAGGCGATAGAGAGCTACAAGAAAGCCATAGAATTAAAGCCCGACTATGTAGAGGCTTATAACAACCTGGGCACCTCATATTCTGACGCTGGCGATAAGAAAAATGCTATAGCTGTATATATGAAGGCGTTGGCACTGAACCCCAATTATGTCAAGGTGTATAGTAATCTCGGTACTGTTTATTCAGACTTGGGTAAAGAGGATAAGGCCATAGCTGCTTACAAGAGGGCCATTCAGCTGGATCCTAACCATGGCGCCGCGCATTTTAACCTAGCTGTAAGTTATATTAATATAAAGCAGTTTAATCTAGCTGTCCAACATTATAATAGGGCGATCCAGCTAGGTATCAAGCCGCACCCCGAGATATCCAAAATCCTCATGAAGTATCGTTGACAGTTGTCAGCTAACAGCCATCAGCTATCAGCTGTCAGCTTTAAACACTAGTCCAAGGTTTTTTGCTGTAAGCTGAAAGCTGTAAGCTCGTGTTGCCTCATTAATAAATGTTACCGAAGGATAGAGTCATTTATTTAGTTGTGTTGAAGATTTTTTTGAGTTTTTTCTCCATGTTTTTTCTTAAAGTAAAAGGATTAAGTTCTTTAAACTGTTCTTTGAGTTTCAGCTTTACAGAGCGTGACACGTTTCTTGACTCAAGTACTCGCTGATACGGTGTCTTAGGCTTATCATAACGCTTAATAGTTTTTGACGCAATCCTTTTCTTTGCAATAAGTTTAACAGAGGGGCAGAAGAAGTTGTGATACAAGCGCCATTCTGACTTATAAAGCTCATTCATTAAAGGAGCAGCATCTGGGTTATCAAGCCTATCATAACCAAGCCATTGGCGTATGTGTGTCCAATTCTTTTGCTCAATATGGGCATTGTCATTTTTATTGTATGCCCTGCTTCTGGTAAATTCAATAGCTTGTTTTCTATTATTGTCAGTAAAATGCCGGAATAGATGCCAGTTTAGGAACTCACCACCATTATCAGAATCAAAGCCAAGTAAAGGGAATGGTAAGCTGTTTTCAACGTCTTTTATCTGATCAAGCACCCCAAGCTCACCTTTACCCCAAACAGCTCTTTGCTCGGTCCACCCAGTGGCAATATCAACGAAGTTTACAGTGTTGGCGTATATTCCTTCGACTGTAGTGCCACAATGGGCAACAGTGTCAGCTTCAAGGAATCCAGGCTTAGATTCATCCCATTGATTGGTTTTTATCGGTATCTGCTTACGCAATAAAGTACCCGGCTTAGTAGTGGATCTGCCACGGCCTTTATATGTTATCCTTATGGGTTTAAGTATCCGATCAATAGAAGCAGGAGATACTTTTAATAATGCTTTTACCGCATGTAATGGTAATCCCCCGTATTCTTTAGCGTAATAAGGTAGCCATAAGGGTATAATGGCTTTTAATAACTTAGAGCATGGTAAGTCCGCCGCGAGCCAGATTCGTTTTAAGGGAACAACAACCGATTGCTTGTTATAGATCGATGGTTTACCACGTTTTTTCAGTTTTGGCTTGGTAAAACGTTTGTATGTATTAAGTAATCTTAAAGCATGCTTCCTGTGATAGCCAGTGTTTATACAGAATTCGTTAAGAATTTTTGATTTTTGTTTACGATTAGCTCTTTTATAGCGTACATATATACTATCAAGGTATTCCATCCGTGCTCCTGGACTCATAATATAACCCCCCTTAGATGCTATTATAAGGGTTATTTTTCCGGTAACATTAATTATGAGTCAACGAAGCACGTTAAAACTAATTTGGGTAACATTTAATGTGAGTCAATTCGAGCTATTTTTTAGTGTTGACATAGTATATATATAATTGATATAATTACTCGCCTTTATATATAGTATATATAGTAAATGACGGCCTTTCCAAAAGGGCAGAGGGACCGCTGTGCAATCTCAAAATTTAAGCAGATTCAGCAAGATAATCTCACATTTTAATAATGCCAGGATCCTGGTTGTTGGCGATATTATGTTAGATAAGTTTATGTGGGGATCAGTTTCACGCATATCTCCTGAAGCCCCAGTGCCTGTTGTGTGGGCCAAATCTGAATCTTTTATGCCGGGTGGCGCCTCAAATGTTGCAAATAATATAGCTGCCCTAGGAGCTAAGGCATACATTTGCGGTATTGTAGGAGATGATGAGGCAGGCCAGACGCTAGTCTCCCAACTCAACAAGAATTCAATTAATAGTGAGGGCATAATAGTTGATAAGTCTAGGCCTACTATTAGCAAGACCAGAATTATAGCGCACCATCAGCAGGTAGTTCGGATAGATAAGGAATCAGATCACCCGATAGACAGTAAGTCGTTTAACAAGATACTATCTTTCTTAAAGAAGAAGGTAGCAGAGGTAGATGCCGTTATTATAGAAGACTACGGAAAGGGCCTTATTATGCCTAATCTGATAAAACACCTAATATCTATCTCTAAATCACACAAAAAGATTATTATGGTGGATCCTAAGCAGGAGCACCTACATCTTTATAAGGGCATTACAGCGATTACGCCAAACCACAAAGAGGCTGAGATAGCTTCTGGCATAAGAATAGTGAACAAGACATCACTGGAAAAAGCAGGCAAGAGATTGCTTTCTATATGGAATGCGGATGCGGTGTTGGTAACACTTGGCGAAGACGGCATGGCCCTATTTAAGAAGAAGGGCAAGTGGGTTCATATCCCAACAGTAGCTCAAGAGGTTTATGATGTATCTGGCGCAGGCGATACTGTAATAGCTGGATTTACATTAGCGAGAATATCCGGCGCTAATATGGTTGAAGCCGCGCACTTATCAAATATCGCCGCAGGTATTGTTGTTGGTAAGCTCGGTATTGCTGTTTGTACGCCCGATGAGATTAAAATACGGCTTAAGCGGGCGGGAAGATACTCTAAGAAGAATAAAAAAAGCTCATATCCATCAACATCAATTTTCTAATACATATATTATTCATCAATATATTATGCGCTTGATCGTACGAAAGGAGCGGATCTTAAATGACAACAGTCGGTATAATTCCAGCTAGATATGATGCGAGTAGATTTTCAGGCAAGGTATTGGCTAACATAAAAGGTAAACCCATGATACAGCATGTGTGGGAGAGGGCTAAGAAGTCGAGATTGCTTGATGATCTTATTGTTGCGGCAGATGACGACCGCATTATAAAGGTTGTTGAAGGTTTTGGCGGAAAGGCGATATATACAGCTAAGGAGCACCCCTCAGGCACAGATCGGTTAAGGGAGATAGCTAATCCTCTGGATGTTAATATTGTTCTTAACATACAGGCTGACGAACCATTGCTACATACATCGATGATAGATGGACTAGTAAGCGCTATGACAGATAACGACGATGTTGTTATGGCAAGCCTTATGAAGAAGATTGATAGTGCGCACCAGATTCAGGACCCCAATGTTGTCAAAGTGGTTGTTGATAAGAATAACTTTGCGTTGTATTTTTCAAGAAGCCCTATACCGCATATAAGGCAGGATGATGACACATCTCTAGGGCAGAGAAAGTCAACTCACTACAAGCATATAGGACTTTATGCGTATACTAAGGATTTTTTATTTACTTTTGCTAATCTCCCGCCTTCTTTGCTTGAGAAGTCTGAGAAGCTTGAGCAGCTGCGCGCTGTTGAAAATGGTTATAAGATAAAGATGATTGAAACGAAGTATGACACGATAGGTGTAGATACCCCCGCGGATCTTGAAGAAGTAAAATTCAAGCTCTAACAACAGAGATTAGGGTATAATATTGAAGAGAAGAACTATTAAAGTTGGAGATGTTAAGGTAGGCCTGGACGAAGAGCTCGTAGTTATCGCAGGACCTTGTGTTATTGAGAGTGAAAAAGATGCTTTATACCACGCGCAAGAGCTCGTTAAGATCGCCTCTAAGCTTAAGATCCCATTTATATATAAATCTAGCTACGATAAGGCCAATAGATCATCTATAAGATCTTTTAGGGGGCCGGGTATGCTTAAGGGGCTCGATATTCTAAAAAAAATAAGAGAGGAATTTAAAGTTCCTATATTGAGTGATATTCATTGCCGCGAAGAGATCGAAGAGGCTGCTGAGGTATTAGATATAATTCAGATTCCGGCATTTCTTTGTCGGCAGACAGATCTTATATTAGCTGCCGCTAAGACTAAGAAGCCCATAAATATTAAGAAGGGTCAGTTTCTGGCCCCATGGGATATGAAGAACATAATTAATAAGGTCGAACATGCTGGCAATTATAATATTATTATTACAGAACGCGGGACAAGCTTTGGATATAATAATCTGGTCAGTGATATGAGATCTTTGCCGATAATGAGAGAGTTGGGATACCCTGTTATCTATGACGCTACTCATAGCGCACAGCTGCCAGGAGGTCTTGGTAATGCGTCTGATGGCCAGAGAGAATTTGTCCCTGGGTTGGCTCGCGCTGCGGTGGCTATGGGTGTAGATGGGGTATTTATTGAGACTCACAAAAATCCTGATAAGGCAATGTCCGATGGGCCCAATATGTTGAAGCTTAAGGACTTTGCTAAGACATTAAAAGAGATAAGAGATATAAGGAAAGTGGTGTCAAAAAGTGCTTGAAGAAAACTGGGCCTATAGGATCATTGTAATTCTTTCTATGTGTATATTCCTGATATGGACTTATCTGACTAATGAAGCTACAATTTTAGGTTATATAAACGGAAAGTTCGCGCTTGACGCAAGATTGATCTGGCAGATAGGTATATTCGCTCTTTTAAGCGTTGTATTATTCTATCTGATGCAGTCCACGCTTGATTACAAATCGCAAAATGAGGTATTGAAGAAGTATATGCAGCGTTTGCAGCAGGAGCTTGATACAGAGACAGAGGCATTAAAAAATCTAAAGGCAGAGTCTAATGCCGAGCTCTTACGGCTGGAATCCTTTATAGTTACGATATCCGATATGGCAAAACAGATAAGCTCTGTCTTGCAGACCGACGAACTCTTGCGTGTTATATTCAGGAAAGCCATTGATCTCTTGGGGTCTCAGAAGTGCGCTATCTTCAGGGTTGATAGTGAAGAGAACGAACTCCTGCTTGTTGATTCAGTGGGTTATAAGAATGAGGAGATCCAGAACCTTGGTTTAAAACCCAGTGAGGAGTATGGATTGATCGGTTATGCCGCTCAGGCAGGGCTCTTTGCTTCCCGCAAGATGCTTATTCATGATCAAGCAAAGAGGCATATAATGAATAATGATAAGTTGGATGCGGAGTTCTGTCAACCTATTATGCATGGCAACAGCACGTTTGCTGTTTTATGCGTCGGTTCCGTAGGGGGGGACCTTACCCACGAACAGATGATGCGTATTCTCTCAGCATTGGCAAACTTTGGAAAGGTAGCGCTTACTAATACCATGTTAGTTGACAGAATACGAGAACAATCTATACGGGATAGCCTTACATGGTTATATAACCATCAGTATTTTCAGGAGAGGATGGAAGCCCTGCTTAGCAAAGCAAAAGCAGAGGCCGAATCTTTGGGTCTTATTATCATTGATATAGATCACTTTAAAGATATAAATGATACATATGGACACCAGGCGGGAGATTATATACTTAAAAAGACCGCTGAGATATTAAATTCTCAGTTAAGAACGGATGATCTGATCGCTCGTTATGGCGGAGAAGAATTTGTAATAGGCCTGCCTGGCGGCGGCACTAAAACCGCTCATGAAACAGCTGAAAGGATTCGAAAGATATTTGAGGATACAGATTTTAAATTTGAAGATGATATTATCAAGGTTACAATATCCGCGGGTATACATGCTTTTGATCCTGAGTCGAAAGAAGATTTAAATAAGACTAAATTAATAAAGTTTGCTGACCAGGCCTTATATATTGCTAAAGGAAAAGGCAGGAATAAGACGATTATATTTAATAATAAGGATACAAAAGAAGGGTAAAGAGATGGAGATAATAGATCTTTTGCAGCTAGCGCATGATGCTAAGGCCTCTGATCTTATACTTGTTGTGGGGGCGCCACCAACATTAAGGGTTGATGGTGTTATCCAGTCTACAGATCTTCCTCCGCTGACTCCGCAAGAGACAGAGAGGCTTATCTTTTCTATACTTAATGAACATAATTTATCAGAGTATAAGAAACACAGGGAACTCGATACCTCTTATACTGTGAACGGACTTGCAAGATTTAGGGTGAATGTTCATCAACAGCGTGGCAGCGTGGCAGCAGCGCTTAGAAGAATACCTTTAGAGATACCGTCTATACAAGAGCTCGGTCTTCCCGAGCGAGTTATTATGGACCTATGCCGGCTGCGCAGCGGCCTTGTTCTTGTGACCGGTCACAGCGGAAGCGGAAAGACCACAACCCTTGCGTCTATGATTGATGTGATAAATTCAGAGAGACAGTGCCACATGATTACGATAGAGGACCCTATAGAGTTTTTGCATAGACATAAAAGATCTATTGTGGAGCAGAGAGAGGTTTATAGTGATTCCGATTCATTTACCTCCGCTCTACATAATGTCCTACGCCAAAATGCCGATATTATTCTGATTGGAGAGATGAGAGATCTTGAAACCATATCTACGGCAATGACCGCTTCTGAAACAGGCCAACTTGTTTTTGCAACTCTTCACACGATAGATGCTTCTGAAACAATAAACAGAATAATAGATGTCTTTCCCTGGAGGCAACAGCAGCAGATCCGGGTGCAGTTATCATCTACTATCAGAGGTGTATTGTCGCAGAAGTTGATACCAAAGGCCCATGATAAAGGCCAGGTTGTAGCGTGTGAGGTAATGCTGGGTATACAAGCGGTCAAGAATCTTATTAGAGAAGGAAACGTTCATCATCTGCAGAATGTTATTGAGACAAATGCTAAACATGGCATGCAGTCTATGGATCAGGCGCTGATAAATCTCTATAAGAAGAAGTTGATAGATAGGGATGAGCTTCTATTTAATATCAAGGACAGGGAGAGAGAGGATGTTAGGGCATTAATCAGATGAGCAAGAAGCGAAAAAAGTCGGCCCCTAAGAACGGTAAGAGCAGTTGGGTGAAGACAGCAAGGGAAGTGCTGCGCATAGAGAGCGAGGCTATTAAAAAACTTATCCCTAGCGTTGGATCTAATTTTCAGAAGGCTATAGAAACAATATTAGAATCCAGCGGACGGGTGGTAGTGACTGGCATGGGAAAGCCTGGTATTGTAGGGCAGAAGATTTCAGCAACCCTCTCTTCTACAGGAACGGCCAGCCTTTTTTTACATCCAGCAGAAGCTATACATGGTGATTTGGGCCGCGTTAAGAAAGATGATGTAATTGTCGCCTTATCAAATAGCGGTGAAACAGATGAGATAAAAAAGCTCTTACCTATAATAAAGAAGATAGGGGCTAAACTAATAAGTTTTACAGGTTGCCGGCAGTCGAGCCTCGCTAAATACAGTGATGTTGTACTCTATGTTGGGGTTGAAAAAGAGGCGTGCCCGCTTGGTCTTGCGCCTACGGCAAGTACAACAGCTATGCTCGCGATGGGGGATGCATTGTGCGTTACATTGCTTAAGAGCAGGGGATTTAAGGTCGAGGATTTTGCGTTCTATCATCCAGGTGGTACGTTAGGTAAAAAGCTATGGCTTAAGGTAGAAGATGTTATGAGAAAAGGATCGTCTCATGCGGTAGTGAGCGATGATACAACTATCAAAAAGGTGCTTTATGCTGTTACCAAGTCTAGGGCAGGCAGCGCCACTGTGGTGGATAAGAGAGGACGGTTAAAAGGGATATTTACGGATGGAGATTTAAGAAGGCACCTTGAAAAAGATCCAGAGGTTATTGAAAAAAGAGTCAAAGATGTGATGACTATCAGACTTTCCTCTATAGAAAAAGGCAAAATGGCTGCCGAGGCATTTCACATATTAGAGGATAATAAGATAGATGAGATTCCGGTTGTAGATAAGAATAAGAGACCCATAGGGTTAATAGATGTTCAGGATTTGCTTAGGGCAGGACTGGTATGACACCTTAGTAACCAGTTGCCAGTTGCCAGAAACCAGAAGATTCCAGAGATCAGAAAAATCTGGTTACTGGTTACTGGTTTCTGGTTACTCTTGTTAAAATATATGAAAAATATATCTACTCAAGTTAAAAAGATAGCTAAGAAGATTAAGCTCCTCATCATGGACGTCGATGGGGTGCTTACACCCGGCTATATAGCAGTTACAGATAAAGGCCAGGAGCTCAAGATTTTCGATGTGCATGATGGCTTTGGCTTAATGCTCTGGAGGAGAGAAGGATTTAAGAGCGCTATCATAACTGCAGGCGATGCTGCCGCTGTTCAAAAGAGGGCAGATTGCCTTAAGATAGATTGCGTTTATCTGAAGGCAATGAATAAGCTCATAGCTTATGAAGATATAAAAAATAAACTTAATATAGGCGATGAGCAGATATGTTTTATTGGTGATGACCTTATAGATATACCTATATTGAGAAGGGTTGGATTCCCTTGCTGTGTATCGAATGCGCGAAAAGAGCTCTTACCATTTGTCAAGTATGTTACCAAAAACAGTGGTGGCCGAGGCGCTATTCGGGAGATAATTGAGATTCTTTTGAAGGGTAAAGGGCTTTGGAAAAACATCTTAGATTTATATACTAAGCGATAGCGAGAGATTAAAGCGTGAAATATAGATTTAGAAGAAGGTTGTTGTATACGGTGTTAGTATTTTTAGATGGTATCTTTCTGCTTATACCATATGAAGTTGCTCTTGGTATAGGTAGGTTTTTTGGATACATGCTCTTTCTCTTATTAGGGCGTTATCGTAGATTGTGCAAAGATCATCTAAGGCTTGCGTTTGGGGATTCGAAGTCTAGCAAGGAGATATCAGATATAGTTAAATCGGTATTTTTGAATTTAAGTATGAGTTTTACTGAGATATTAAGCTTGCCTAAGATGAAAAAGAGATTGACTAGTATAATAGATATTAAGGGCTTAGATAAGGTTGATAAGGTCCTGAGTGAAGGCAAAGGGGCCATTGTTGTATCAGCGCATCTGGGCAGTTGGGAACTTCTTCCTATGTATTTTGCGCAGCGAGGATACTCCGCTAATGTAGTTGCCAGACCTATATACTATGAGAAGTATGATGAATGGGTTTTGTTCTTAAGAAAGAGCATGGGTGTTAACGTTATCTATCGTACCAAGTCCCCTAAAAAGATATTTACTCTTCTTAAGGCTAATAAACTTGTAGGCATATTACCAGACCAGGATGTAGATAGTGTTGATGGAATTTTTGTGGATTTTTTTGGAAGAAAGACTTATACGCCATCTGCTCCGACAAAACTTGCAATGTCTTCAAAAGCGCCGATAATACCTATTTTTATAGTGCGAGAAGGCAAGGGCCACACTATATATGTTGATGAACCAATAAGGGTTGACGGTGATAGATCGGATGAGCAGGAGGTACTAGCTTATACTCAGCAATGGTCGAATGTATTAGAGTCTTATATCAGAAGATACCCGGGGCAGTGGGTCTGGATGCATCGCAGGTGGAAAACAACACCTAGTACTAGGGGCAACGAGAAAGATAAAAAGTAAAAAGTCAAAATTCAAAATATAAATGCAAAATTTAAAAAGAGCTAAAAGAATTTTGAACTTTAAATTTATTTTTTGATTTTTTATATTTAAATTTTGAATTAACATGAGTTTGGCGGGTAAGCATGAAGACTCGTATAGTTCTAGTTTTAGTATTTGGTTTGCTGATCGCCTGGTCTTTGAAAACAACACTTTTTAGGGATGGCAATGGTTCGAAAAAGAATAATGATCAGAACGTAGCTGAGAGTTCTCTTACTGAAGAGGTCCACTCTTTTTCTCTTACAGGCTATTCTGAATCAGGAGAAGAGGCTTGGAAGATTCACGGTAGAAACGCTGATATTCATGCAGATGTGATAAATCTCTTTGAGATTAGCGCGGATTCATTCAATAAGAAGATAACAGTTAACCTCGTAGCTGATGAGGGTTTCTTTGATAAGAAGAGCAATAATATCCAACTTAAAGATAACGTTATTGTAACTACCAGCGAAGAGACAACTCTCAATACCCAAAGCTTAAGTTGGAATGCTAAAGATGAATTCATAACGACAGACGATCTCGTATATATTAAGCGAAAAGATATTGATATAGAAGGAATAGGGGCGACCGCAAGCCCAGGTCTTGAGAAAGCAAGGCTTGCCAAAGACGTAAAGCTTCTTATAAAGGAGCACGGAGCTGTAATCAGCTGTGATGGGCCACTTGATATAGATTACAACAAGAATATAGCCTATTTCTACAATAAGGTTGGTCTAGACGATGGCCAGACGAAGATCAAGGCTGACAAAGCAATCGCTTACTTTGACCCAGAAAAGCGTGATATTTCCAAGGTTATTTGTGAGGGCAACGTCGAAATAACCAAAGATGGAAATATTACAAATGCTAAGGTGCTGACATACCTTCCTAATGAGAAAAGAGTTATATTGAGCGGTAGGCCAAAGATAGTTATAAATTCAGCTGATGAGCTTATGAAAGAGTATGAGAAAAAATGAAAGACCTGCTTAAAGTTGAAGGGCTTTTTAAGTCCTATAATAATAGAATGGTTGTAAATGATGTAAGCCTTCAGATAAGAAGAGGCGAGATTGTAGGGCTCCTAGGGCCCAATGGGGCTGGAAAGACCACAACGTTCTATATTGTTGTGGGTGCGATACAGCCAGACAAGGGTACTATAAGTTTTGATGCAAGGGGTATCACAAAATTGCCTATGTATCGCAGGGCGAGAGAGGGCATAGGATACCTTTGTCAGGAAAATTCTATTTTTAGTAAATTGACGGTCCAAGAGAATATAATGGCTATTCTGGAAACCTTGCGTTTGTCAAGAGGCGAGAGAAAGAGACGCCTAGAGTCGCTCCTCAATGAGTTGAATATAGCGCACCTGGCTAAAAATAGGGCTTACACATTAAGTGGTGGTGAGAGGAGGAGGCTTGAGATTACCAGAGCGCTTGTGACAGAGCCTGCTTTTCTTCTACTTGATGAACCATTTAGCGGCATAGACCCTATTGCGGTATTTGAGGCACAGAAGATAATTCAGAGACTGAAGGAGAAGGGTATAGGGATTCTCTTGACAGATCATAGCGTCAGGGAGACCCTCTCTATTACAGATAGATCTTATATAATGTATGAAGGAAGGATACTTATCTCTGGCACATCACAGGAATTGATATCAAGCCCTAAGGCGCGACAGATCTATCTTGGGGAACAGTTCACGATGTGACGCGGAAGTTAAGCTTGAGGTTACGTTTGAGGTTACCTGAGGTTGCATGAAGTTAAATGACGTTAATTGAGGTTGAATGCGATACATCATGTAAATTTGTTAGAAATGTTAATTATTCATCAAATTGTTGTTTAATGGCACCCAACAAAATGAAAAAAATAAAAATTGAAAGATTTTTTTAGTGGGTAACTTTATGTAACCTCATATAACATCAGGTAACATTATGTAACCTCATATAACATCAGGTAACATCATGTAACCTCTAATACACAAGGAGCAAAAATGCAAGTAACTATAACAGCAAGGCATCTGGATGTTAGTGATGATATTAAAGCGTATGTGGATGAGAAGCTGCTTAAATTGGGTAAATATAATTCAAAGACAGAGGAAGCGCGCGTCATCTTTTCCGCAGAGAGATTTAACTACATAAGCGAGATCACCTTAACAGGCAAGCACTTAAGATTGGTTGCGGTTGAGAAGGATGAGGATCTCAAGGCATCTTTTGATAAGTCTTTTTCCAATGCTGAGAAGCAGCTAAAGAAGTTCAGATCCAGGGTAAAAAAACATAGGGCGCTTAATTTTATAGAGAGCTTAAAGAGAATCTCAAGAAGAAAGCCGAGGGTTTCAAGTTCTCTGCCAACTATTGTTAAATCGAATGCCATTGCGGATAAGCCTATGTCGGCTGAAGAAGCTGCCATGGAATTAGAGTTATTTAAGAGGGAATTTATTGTTTTTAGAAATGCCGCTGATGAGCGCATTAACGTGCTATATCGTCAAAAAGATGGTAACTACGGCTTGATTGAGTCGTAATATTTTTATAGAAAGGAAGAGCGGGGTGAAAATAAAAGTAGAAAGTCTTAAAGATTCACAAAAGCTGATTAAAATAGAAGTTGATTCCGAAAGAGTCAAAAATGTCTTAGACGGAGTATTTGGCGATATACAGAAAAAGGCTCGCGTGCCGGGGTTCAGGCCTGGAAAGGCGCCTCGTGACATAGTAGAAACTCAGTATGATAAGACAGCCAGAGAAGAGGCCCTAAACCACCTTGTCTGGGACTGTTATCGTGAGGCCATAACGACTCAGAAGATAGATCCAGCAGGTTATCCCGTAATCGAGAATGTTGATTTTGATAAGGAGAGACCCCTTACCTTCAGCGCGCGCGTAGATGTAAAACCTGATTTTAAGTTAAAGAATTATAAAGGAATATCGGTTAGCGAGAAATCATCCCAAGTAACAGATGAGGATATTGACGCGTCCTTAAAAAATCTGCAGGAGTCTATGGCTGAATATAAGAATATAGATGCCCGTCCGATTGCCATGAATGACTATCTAGTATGTGATTATGAGTGCATCTCTGAAGGCAAGCAGGTAGATAAGAATGATAAGCTCTGGTTGTATATAAATGATAAGCTTAAACCTAAGGAGTTGCTGGATGGTTTAATTGGCGCTGAGATAGGGGTGCCAAAGGAGATAGCGGTGGTGCATCCCAAAGACTATCAGCACAAGGAGCTTGCTGGTAAAAAGGGTACTTATAAGATTACGCCAAAAGAGTTAAAAGAGAAGAATCTTCCAGAAATTAATGATGATCTAGCAAAAAGCGCGGGACCGTTTAAAGATCTTGAGGATCTGAAGAAGAACGCGCGTCAACGATTGATGCAGACAAAAAAGTCTAACGCGCAATATGATCTTGAAGATCAGATATTTAAGGCCTTGCTTAAAAATCATACTTTTGATGTGCCAACATCTATAGTAGATCGTCAGACAGAACGCTTAGTAGAGGATACTAAGATGAAGCTTCTATATCAGGGCTATCAGAAGGAAGTTCTAGATAAAGAGGATGATAATCTAAAGAAATCGCTGTATGATAAGGCGAAGAGCAATGTTAGGATATTCTTTATTTTAGAGAAGATAGCAGCCCAGGAAGAGATAAAGATAGAAGAGAAAGATCTGGATGAGAAGATAGACCAGATAGCAAGCAATGCTAAAGAAGATATTGTGTCTGTGCGTAAGAGACTTGAAGAAGGGCATATGATGGATAGTCTTAAAGAACAGATAATTCATGATAAAGTTGTGGCATTTCTTTTGAAAGAAGCAAGGGTAGCGAAAGAATAAATGATAAATCCGAAATCCGAAATCCTAAATTCTAAACAATATCTAAATTCAAATATTCCAATGGTCAAAATTGAGTTTAGAGTTTTGGTAATTTGAAAATTAGAATTTGTTTAGGATTTAGATATTAGGATTTAGAACTTATGAGTATTATAACGAAAAAAGAGGAGGAATATGTGATGAGAGAAAAATATCAGACATTAGTACCTATGGTAGTAGAGCAGACAGGTCGCGCTGAGCGGGCATATGATATCTATTCACGTCTTCTAAAGGATAGAATTATCTTTATAGGTACCCCGATAGATGATATGATATCAAATCTTATTATAGCGCAACTTTTATTCCTGCAGATGGAAGACCCTGACAAAGATATAAGCGTCTATATAAATTCTCCCGGTGGTCATGTAACGAGCGGCTTAGCTGTCTACGATACTATGCAGTTTGTTAAGCCTGATGTGAATACCTATTGTATAGGACAGGCTGCCAGTATGGGAGCGTTACTTTTAGCAGGTGGAACAAAGGGCAAGAGGTATGCTCTTCCAAATGCCAGAATAATGATTCATCAGCCTTGGGGTGGAGCGCAGGGGGCTGCTACAGATATCAGCATACAGGCGAAGGAGATACTCCGCTTAAAAGAGAAGATAAATCAGCTATTGGCTGATCACACAGGTAAGGCTGTTGATGATATTGAAAAGGATACAGATAGAGATTATTTTATGAGTCCTGATGAAGCGGTAGATTATGGCCTTATAGATCAAGTGATTGGTAATAAGAAAGATAAGAAATAATTTGGTATAACCAAGGATCGGTTTACGGTTTTAGGTTTACGGTTTTTCCGCCAAAGGCGGACCCGCCTCTGGCGGGCGCACGGACCGTACACCGCTCACCGATAACCGAAGCTTTAGAACAAGGAGTGAGACATGCAAAAAAAATACTTATTAACGCCAGGCCCAACACCGGTTCCAACAGAAGCACTATTATCAATGGCAAAACCCATTATTCATCATCGCACGCCGCAATTTAAAACAATTTTTAAGGAGGCGGTTGAAGGATTACGCTATATATTCCAGACAAAGAATGACCTATTTATCTTTGCTTCCTCTGGCACAGGCGCTATGGAGAGTTCTATATCTAATCTTCTTTCACCAGGCGATAAGGCCATTATAGTCAGGGGTGGTAAATTTGGAGAAAGATTTGCAGAGATATGTCAGGCATATGGCGTTGAACCCATTAATATTGATGTTAAATGGGGTAATGCTGTTGATCCAGATGATATCAAAAAACTATTAGATGATAATAAGGATGTTAAGGCTGTTTATGCCACGCTTTGTGAAACATCCACAGCTGTGATAAATGATATAAAGGCCATTGGTGAGGTTGTTTCAAAGACCGATGCGGTACTCGTTGTGGATGCCATAAGCGGATTAGGCTCTGTAGAGCTTAAGACGGATGAATGGAACGTAGATATTGTTATCTCTGGATCACAGAAGGGTCTTATGATTCCACCAGGCCTATCTTTTATCAGTGTCAGTCAGAAGGCCTGGAAGTTGGTTGAATCCGCGAAACTTCCACGATATTACTTCTGTTATAAAACAGCTAAGAAGGCGGCTGATAAGGATGATACGCCATGGACACCAGCTGTTACCCTAATAATAGGCCTTGTTGAGGCTTTAAATATTATAAAGAATGATACGCTTGAGGGTACATTTGCCAGGCATAAGCGGATGGCAGAAGCGGTCAAGAGCGCGGCCTCAGGGCTGAAGCTTGATCTCCTTTCGCCAGATGCTCCAAGTGATGCTGTTACCGCAATTAAGCTGCCAGATAGCATAGATGGCGTGAAATTGGTTAAGACTATGCGTGATACCTATGGAGTTGGTATTGCTGGGGGTCAGGCGCAGCTTAAAGGAAAGATTATTCGAATCGCGACAATGGGTTTTATGACACAATGGGATGTCATTGTGGCGATATCTTGCCTAGAGATAGTTTTAAAACAGATGGGATACGAGTTTGAACTTGGCGCAGGAGTTCGCGCGGCTGAGGAAGTCTTTGCTGGACAAGAGGCGTTAGCAACGTAGCTTGTGGCGTGTGGCTTGTAGCATGTAGTTCAACTGATACTACATACTACATGCTACATCCTACAAGCTACAAGCAAAATTTGAGGAGGAATTAAAAGTGTATAAAGTTTTAGTAAGCGATCCATTAAGTGACGAAGGTCTAAAGATCCTTGAAAATGATAAGGATTTTAAGGTTGATGTGAAAGTAAAACAGTCGCCTGATGTCTTAAAGCAGATCATAGGTGGCTACGATGCTTTAATAGTCAGGAGTGGAACTAAGGTTACTGCTGATATTATAAAGCATGCTAAAAAACTCAAGATCATTGGAAGGGCAGGGGCAGGACTCGATAATGTTGACTCTGCCGCAGCTACCAAGATGGGTATAATAGTGATGAATACTCCCGGTGGAAATACGATCTCAACCGCCGAACACACTATGAGCCTTTTACTTTCGCTCTCCCGCAATATAGCGGCCGCAGACGCGTCTATGAAGAGTGGGGCATGGGATAGAAAGAAGTTTATGGGTGTTCAGCTTTATGGTAAGACTATAGGTATAGTGGGATTGGGGCGAATAGGTTATGAAGTAGCTAAGAGAGCGCTTAGTTTTGGCATGAAGATACTTGCTTACGATCCTTTTATAGCTCCTGAGAAGGCCCAAGATTCTTCTATAGAGCTTGTTGAGCTTAAGAAACTCTTTTCTGAATCAGACTATATAACTGTGCATACTCCTATAACAGATGAGACCCGTTATCTAGTAGATAAGAAAGAGATCGCTATGATGAAAAAGGGTGTTAGGCTTATAAATTGTGCCAGGGGAGGCATATTCAATGAGAAGGCTGTGCTTGAGGGAATAGATTCTGGCAAGATAGCCGGAGCAGCATTGGATGCATATGAGCAAGAGCCGCCCAAGGATAATCCCCTGGTTGCTTCAGATAAAGTAGTTGCAACGCCGCATCTAGGGGCTTCAACAGAAGAGGCTCAACAGACAGTTGCTATTGAGATCGCTGAGCAGATAGTCGATGCCTTACATGGAAGGGGCATAAGAAATGCTATTAATATCCCCTATATGGAGCTTAAGGTTTGGAAGGCTGTTAAGCCTTATATATTGCTTGCTGAGAAGATGGGTTTGATGCAATCGCAGCTGGTCAATGGACCAATAACTGAGGCACGTATTAGTTACGCGGGTGATATTATTAATCATGATATAGCTGCGATTACAACAGCTTTTGTAAAGGGTCTTCTTACCCCTGCGGTTGGGGATCTGGTAAATAATGTAAACGCAACAGTAATTGCTGGTGAGCGAGGCATAAAGGTTGTGGAATCTAAGACTTCTCAGGTTGCTGAATTTTCACATCTTATTACCGCTTCTGTTAAGTCAAAGTCCGGTACTTCAACTATATCAGGCGCTCTCTTTGCTAATAATGAACCACGTATAGTTAAAATAGATAATTACTATGTTGACGCGCCACCAGAAGGAAATATGATACTAATATCTAACAAGGATGTTGCCGGCATCGTCGGACAAGTAGGCACACTTTTGGGTAAGAATGGTATAAATATCGCGGCAATGACATTCGGCAGAGAGAAGCAGGGTGGCCAGGCTATCAGCGTTTGTAATGTAGACAGTGAAGTGCCTGATAAGGTGCTCAATGATATAAAGAAGTCAGAAAATATATATGACGCAAAGCTAATTAAACTCTGACTAGGCCAACATTACGTGAAAAAGTTAAAAAATAAAATATAAAAAATAAAAATTGAAATGAAAAATTAAAAAATGCAATTAGTAATAAAAAAATTTGAATTTTAAATTTCAATTTTGCATTTTTACTTTTGAATTTTGATTTAGCATGCATGACAAGAAAGGGTTAATAAATGCCAACAACAGTTTTGATAGGAGCCCAATGGGGCGATGAAGGCAAAGGTAAGATCATAGATATACTTTCCCGTAAAGCAGATTATATTATTCGTTATCAAGGTGGAAATAACGCTGGACATACGGTTGTTATTGATGGTGAATCCTTTATTCTTCATCTTATCCCTTCAGGTATACTCCATAAAGGTAAGAAATGTATCATCGGCAATGGTGTAGTTGTTAATCCGAAAGCCTTAATAGATGAGATTGACCATCTTAAAAAGAGAGGCATATCCCTGGGTTCAAACCTGTTGATTAGTGAGGAGGCGCACCTAATATTTCCTTATCACTGGAAGATGGATGAGCTCAAAGAAAAGGCTAAGGGCAAGGGTAAGATAGGCACAACAAAAAGAGGTATAGGCCCTTGCTATACAGATAAGGTCTCCAGGTGCGGTATAAGGATGGCAGATTTTTTAGATGATAGTATCTTCAAGAGAAAATTGAAGGAGAATCTTAAGGAAAAGAATGAGATATTTCGTAAGGTGTATAAGTTTAAGGGGTTTTCGTTTAATGAGATTTACGATAAATACTCATTATATTGTAAGAGGATAAGAAGGTATGTAACAAGCACCTCTCTGCTCATAAATGAGGCTATCGATGAGGGAAAGAACGTGCTTTTTGAGGGGGCGCAGGGAACGTTGCTGGATGTTGATTTTGGCACTTATCCTTATGTTACGTCATCTAATACCACTGCTGGTGGCGCATGCGCTGGCGCTGGAGTAGGGCCTGGGAAGATAGAGAATGTGATAGGTGTTGTTAAGGCATATACGACACGTGTGGGAGAGGGCCCATTGCCCACAGAGTTTTCAGATAAGCTGATGAAAATTATAAGGACCAAAGGCAAGGAATTTGGCGCTACCACAGGAAGGCCGCGTAGATGTGGATGGTTTGACGCTCTTGTTGTTAACCACTCGGTTTTAGTTAATGGCATAAAAGAGATAGTTGTTACAAAATTGGATGTATTAGATGATCTCAAAGAGATAAAAATTTGCACCGGTTATAGATATGGAAATACTAGATTTAAACATTTTCCATCTCATATTGAGAAGTTATTTAAAGTAAAACCTGAGTATGAGACACATCCAGGCTGGATATCTGATACATCTAAAATTACAAGCTTTAAAAAGCTTCCTAAGAATGCAAAGAGTTATTTGAATAGATTGTCGAATATCTTATCGACTAAGATTTCGATGGTCTCTGTTGGGTCTGAGAGAAAACAGACCTTTAGTTTATAGTTTATGTTTAAATATTTAGTGACTTTAATTTTTGTTATGACATGTTTTGCCCCATTCTGTATCGGGCAGGAGTTTAATGTAGGCCCATCAAAGATAGAGTGGATAAATGGTGATTTGCCTGGTATCTCTACAACCGAGGGGGAATGGATATGGAGTGATCAGGTGCTGCATCTTGGGGCCGCGACTCACCTAAGTATTAACGATGGGGGTTTACACAGCCATAGTTTTATCACGGACTTATCTGTCGACTTAGATAAAGAGACACAGATTAAGCAGTATGTGTATATTGATAATAAGGAGCGCCCATCTGGCCTAATGATCAGATTCTATACAGCAGAAGATAAAGAGTTGACTGTATATTGGGAAGATGACAAGGAGGTTTTTGCCAGAGAGAAAGAGTATGTAACCGCGTGGTATATGGGGACTTTACCTGATGCGGGATCATGGACGTTACTTGATATTGATTTTAAGGAGTTTGATCTAAAAAAGACAAAACTTAAAGGAGCCTCTTTTATATCGAGTGAAGGAAAGATGTACTGGGGCAAAACCATTATTGTTCAGGCAAGCAACTAGTTCGTATCTCGTTGTTCGTATCTCGTATCTCGAAAAAAAGCATGCGGACAAGAAGAAAACGAGATACCAGATACTAGATACGAGATACGAAAACACTAGAACAAGGAGTAACAACAATGAAGAGAATGCGTAAAGGAAAACTGAAGTGGCGCAGTAAGAAGGCGAACAAAGGTAAGAAGCCTTGTTCCGGATGATGAAAAAAAGTAACCAGAAACCAGTAACCAGAAACCTGTAACCAGAAACCAGAGTAAAAGCATGTTGTTAACCTTATCTGGTTACTGGTTACTGGCAACCGGTTTCTCAGAAAACTGGTAACTGGTTACTTTCGGTAAGGGGTGCTTTTAAAGTGGTTGACGCAAAAGCGATTACGGTGCTATAATAACCATTAACTAATAACCAATGAACTGATAACTAATAAAGGGGGGTACAATATGAGGAAAAATATTGGCTTTTTCTCGATCTCTATCTTATTGCTGTTGGCATTTGCTGTTTCCGGTTGTGCCGTTGGATTTTATAAGGGCAGACCAAGCGATATTGCCACAATCGATGAGCTTAAAGATGAGCTTGCAAGGTTAAAAGAGGCCAAGTCACTTCTTGAATCCAGACTTAAGAAGGAGATAGATTCAGATCAGGTAACGGTAAATATGGAAGACAGGGGCCTTGTGATAACCTTTTTAGCTGAGATTCTATTTGATTCTGGTAAGGACAAGGTAACTTCTGAAGGCGAGGGACTTTTACTTAAGGTATCTAGGGTGATAATGGATGAGCGGATAGAAAATTATATTGGAATAGAAGGTCACACCGATAATGAGCCTATAAAACACTCTGGCTGGAAGTCAAATTGGGAACTTTCAACAGCAAGGGCAACGAGTGTATTGCATTTTCTTGTTGATGATGGAGGGTTTGCGCCTGAGAAGCTATCAGCAACCGGATATGGTGAGTATAGGCCATTGACCACTAATGAGACCCCCGAAGGCAGACAGCAGAACCGCAGGGTTGAGATTATTATTAAGCCGGAGGAGATAGCCAAACCGATACGCGGAGGTGGCATTAGTCCGGGCAACAGAACCCAGAATGAAGGATATATCAAGTGAAGGGTTAGATAGTTTTTTGTGGTATTGATCCTTCATCCTGAGGAGCATAGGTTTAAAGGGATGGTGAGATAATTTAAGCTAGGAAGCGACAAAGGATCTCTAAATATTCAGTGCTGAAAGGAGAATGCGAATGGCTGCTAAATTAATCGGAGATAAGGCTGTAATGATTACCCTTTCTGCAATAGTGGTAATTCTTTCGATCTCTCTCTTCTGGTTAAAGAATAATAACTCAGATCTTATTGAGACCAATAGAGAGCTTTCTGAGGCCAATGACCAGATGAGTTCAAAGATGACGATACTAAGCAGGCAGTTGCAGAAGATGAGTAGTGATATCAAGAGTCAGCTTAGCGTATTAGAGAACGCAAGAAATAGCCTTGCTCAAGAGAGGCTTAAGAATGTACAGATGAAAGATAAGGTCGAAAAACTACAAAGCGATACAACATTAATTCCCGAGGTCCCTGTTGAGTTTCAGGAGTCCGTTCCTACTTCTTAAGAAGGATTTCTATAATGGATTAAAGGAATATCCTTCTCCGCCTTAGGCGGATCAGGATGAGGCCTAGATACATGAAAAAACAACCCTAGACCTCAATTATTAACCTGCTCATGCTATATGAAAGCAGGTATATTTTTAATAGAGATGATTAATAAGAATAACTTACCAAGGCATGTAGCTGTTATAATGGATGGAAACGGGCGCTGGGCTAAGAAGAGACACCTTTCTCCGATATTTGGTCATAGAGCTGGCGCCAAAACTGTAGATCGTATAACTACCGAATGCGCTAAATTGGGTATCGAGGCCTTAACGCTCTATAGTTTCTCTACTGAGAATTGGAAACGGTCAGAGGAGGAAGTAGAAGGTCTCATGAATCTTCTCTTTAATTATCTTGAGAAGAAATACAATAAACTTCAGAAGAATGGTATACGGCTTAACGCGATAGGTAAGATCGAGGACTTTCCAAAACATCTCCAGCAGAGGCTCTCTGATGTCATTAAAAAAACAGCTGATAATAAACGCATGGTACTTACTCTTGCGCTTAATTATGGTGGAAGGCAGGAGATAGTTAATGCTGCCAAATCTCTGGCAGATGATATTAGAAAAGGAAGTTTAAGATCATCGGATATTAATGAGAGCGTTTTTTCAGATTATCTATACACCAGAGGC
>JBHPDT010000018.1:0-25971 GCA_042577545.1 Candidatus Omnitrophota bacterium
CTATCAGGCAAGATACCATTTTGCTGTACATTTGGGGTATTTGCCTCGGGCCGAGCATGGGAGCAGATCAGGCTTGCCGCGGCGTATATGAACCTAAATATTACAATAGGTGGAACGCATGGCGGAGTTTTAGTTGGCGCGGATGGCGCGACACATCAAGCCCTTGAAGAGATTACCCTTATGCGCGTTCTCCCAAATATGAGTATAGTGGTTCCCGCCGATGCTCTCGAAGCAGAAAGAGCTACGATAGCGGCAGCTAGCAAGGAATCCCCCGTTTATTTAAGATTAGGCAGAGAGAAGATGCCCCAACTGATGTCTGAGGATGATGAGTTTGAGATTGGCAAAGCCAGGTTAATTCAAGAGGGAAAAGATCTTACTATCATAGCTTGCGGCGTAATGGTATTCCATGCTATTCAGGCCTCAGAAATGCTTAAAGAAGAAGGCATAGAGGCTGGTGTCATAAATCTTCATACAATTAAACCTATAGATAAGGCTGCAATTTTGAAAGCAGCTTCTCGGACAGGCGCTATTGTTACTGCGGAGGAGCATCTTCTTGCGGGTGGCATGGGCAGCGCTGTCTCAGAGGTTCTTATCCAGGAATGTCCGGTCCCTGTTGAGATGGTAGGTGTATCTGACAGATTTGGTGAATCAGGTCTGCCTTGGGAGCTGATGAATCACCTTAACCTTATGCCTAAAGACATAATTGATGCCACAAAGCGTGTACTTCAAAGAAAATGAGTTCAATTACACTCAATGCTCCTGCCAAGATAAATCTTTATCTTGATGTTACAAGCAAACGAAGTGACGGATATCACAATATCTCCACTATCTTCCAAAAATTAGCCCTATATGACAAGATTAGGGTACGTACCATTGATGGTAAAGGTATATCGCTGAATTGCAAGTACCCTCATATACCCCAAGGAAGAGAAAATCTGGCTTATAAATCAGCCGAGCTTTTGCTGAATGAATATAATATAAGTTCAGGCGTAAAAATAGACATAATAAAAAATATTCCAACGGCCGCGGGCCTGGGCGGCGGAAGTTCTGACGCCGCATCTGTCATGCTTGCTATGGATAGACTCTTTAACCTTAATATCCCTTCAAAAAAACTTATTAGCTTGGCCAAAACCATCGGCGCTGATGTGCCGTTCTTTGTTTCTGGGCATAAGTGCGCCCTGGGTAAAGGGATAGGTGATAGGTTAAGTGAAATTAAAAGTAACCAGAGCTTCTATATTTTGCTTATTTTACCGAATTTACGCATATATACTAAAACTATATATAGTAAGATTAGTTTCCCCTTGACAAAACCCCCTGCTAATGTTAATATAATTTCCCGCATTTTAGCTGGTAGCACAGATATAAATACGGTATATAAATCAATTTTTAATAGATTAGAAGAGGTAGTACTTCCTATTTATCCTAGAGTCAGAAAAGTCAAGGAGATGTTGTCTTTGCACACAAAAGGGGCGCTTCTCTCTGGCAGTGGCCCTACAATTTTCGGTCTATTTAGCAAGCGGAAGGAGGCGATGAGAGCGAGAGATAGGATTCAGGATAGCGGTAATTGGCGATTGTTACTAACCAAGACCGCTTAGGGATACGGAAGAAGCCTAGTATAGAAGAAGCATCTTTGTAAATAGTGGTGTTACAGCATGTACTGTGCGTTTTTCATGAATCTACAGCTTAAGAAAGGAGTTATTTAAGAAGATGGAGATCACAGAGGTTAGGATATTTACAAGAGACGTTGAGGATAAGAAACTTAAGGCATTTGCTACCATAACAATTGAAAACTGCTTTGTTGTAAGAAACATAAAGGTTATTGAAGGAAATAAGGGGCTTTTTGTCGCTATGCCTTCCCGCAAGATTAAAGAGGCTTGCCCGAAGTGTAACTTCAAGAACCCCGCGAGAAGTAAATATTGCAGCCAATGCGCTACTTCCATACCAGTAGCATCCAGGCCGGTAGAAAGTGAAGATCCCGCGCAGCGTCAGTCAGAGCATAGAGATATAGCGCACCCTATTACAGCAGAGTGCAGAGAGATGATACAAAAAAAGGTTCTCCAGGCGTATGATGCCGAGAAGAACAAGACAGCAGCCAGTGTGCCATTTCAGCCAAAATCAGAGAATGACGCATTTAGTGGAAGTGACGTTGATATAGATTGAGTGACTGGTGTACTAAGAGTAACCAGTTGCCAGTTGCCAGAAACCAGATAGTGTTAAACTAGTTCCTTTTTTGAAGAGTAACCAGCGCCCTAATTACAATTGAAAATCTTTTACGTTCTGGCATCTGGCTATCTTCTGGTTACTGGTTACAGGTTTCTGGTTTCTCAAGATTCAGATGAGTCGCAAGATGGCGGATTGTGTAATGGTAGCACAACGGCTTTTGGAGCCGTTTGTGGTGGTTCGAGCCCACCTCCGCCAGCCATCCTACGTCTCGAAATGTATGAAGTTCGGAGAAGAAGACTACGGATGGTAAACCACCCATGTTTTGGAATGCATGAAGTTTACATAGGGAGTAAGTTATGAACAAGTGTTCGTTTTGCGGAATGAGCAAGACAAAGATAAAGAAATTATTTAGCGGTCCAGGTGTCTATATATGTGACAATTGCATACGCTTGTGTCATCAGATATTGACGCGTGAAGAACAAAAGGAAAAGAAGACTAGTGTCACGCCGCTGAACATGAAGGATCTCCCAAAACCTATTGGGGTAAAAAAACAGCTAGACCAGTATGTTGTTGGGCAGGAGAGGGCAAAGAGGCAGCTCTCCGTTGCTGTTTACAATCATTATAAGAGACTTATTAAGACGCCCACCACATCTACGCACGATCCGGATGTTGAGCTTGAAAAATCCAACATACTATTAATCGGTCCAACAGGCAGTGGAAAGACGCTTTTGGCGAGGACATTAGCCCGGGTCCTAAATGTTCCTTTTGCTATTTGTGATGCAACGCCCCTTACTGAAGCCGGGTATGTAGGAGAGGATGTAGAGAATGTCTTATTAAGACTTCTTCAGAGTTGTGATTATGATGTCCAGCGCGCGCAGTGCGGGATTATATATATAGATGAGATAGATAAGATCGGAAAGACTCACGAAAACGTGTCGATTACAAGGGATGTGTCAGGGGAAGGTGTTCAACAGGCGCTTCTTAAGATTATAGAGGGCACTGTTGCTAATGTGCCCCCACAGGGCGGCAGGAAACATCCTCAACAAGAATATATAAAGCTTGATACAACAAACATCTTGTTCATATGCGGCGGTACATTTAGCGCGCTTGAGAAGATAATAGAGCGCAGGATCGGTAAAAAAGAGATAGGCTTTAATACAAAGCAATCCAGTAAGAAGGAAAACGCTTTGGGCAAGATACTTAAGCATGTGGAGTCAGAGGATCTTCTCAAATTTGGAATGATACCTGAGTTTATAGGCAGATTTTCTGTAACAGCTACACTCAATCCATTAAGTGAAGATGATCTTGTAGAGGTTCTTACAAAACCCAAGAACGCTCTTGTTAAACAATATAAGAAATATTTTGATATGGAAGGGATTAAGATTACATTCGCGGATGGGTCACTAAGAGCCGTAGCGAAACGAGCGATTAATAAGACAACCGGAGCGCGCGCTTTACGCGCGATATTAGAAGATGTAATGCTGGAGATAATGTATGAGTTACCCTCACAGAGTGGAATAAGTGAGTGCGTTGTTACAGAAGAGTCCATAATGAATAACCAAAAGCCCAAGCTTATTCATAAATTAACGAAACAGAAGAAGGTGGCATAGTCTCCAGTAGATAATTGCGCGATATAATTATTTTTTTAGAGCTTGTAATCTATGAATAAAATAACAGATAAACGAAAAAGTAAGGATATCTAACGGAGTGAACAATAAAGATATAGCTGTTATTATACTTGCTGCAGGAAAAGGCGTGCGCATGAGGTCATCTTTACCAAAGGCGCTTTGTGAATTATCAGGTAAGCCTATGGTAGAGTTTCTGCTGGATTCTGTGAGCAGTTCCAGGATAAAAAATGTTATTGTAGTGGGTGGTTATAAGATTCAACTTTTACGAAAAAGACTCGCATCGAGAGATCTAAAAATTGTGGAACAGAAGAGTCTTCTTGGTTCAGCTGATGCGGTAAAGCAGGCAAAGACCCTACTGAAGAATTTTGGCGGCTCTGTTTTAGTCTTATATGCTGACACACCATTGATTAAAGAATCTACATTAAAGCAACTCATTAGATCTCATCAGAAGTCAAAAGCAACAGCCACCATTCTTACGGTAAAGACAGGCGATCCCAAAGAATACGGCAGAATAGCCAGAGATGAAAAAGGCAATATCTGCAATATTATCGAACACACTGACATCGGGGGGCAGGGGACAGGGTTCAGGGTTCAGGGACGATACGAAATTAACGTTGGCGCGTACTGCTTTGATTCCAAGAAGCTCTTTGATGGTCTTGCGCGCATTAAGAAGAATAAGATAAAAGGGGAATATTATTTAACAGATATAATCCCCTATCTTTACAATAAAGGATATAAAGTAAATTCATACGCTATTACCGATATAGAGGAAGCTATGGGACTTAATAGAAGAGAGGATATGGTACACGCGGAAGACGTTCTTAATAGACGAACTGTTAATAAGCTTTTAGATTCCGGGGTGATGATTAAAGACCCAAAAAATACTTATATTCAAGCAGATGCCAAGATAGGCAAAGACACAACTATATATCCGTTTGTTGTAATTGGAAGGAATGTAAAGATCGGAAGAGGGTGCAAGATAGGACCATTCGTGCACCTGAGACCAGGTGCGATATTAAAAGATGGGGCTGAGGTAGGAAATTTTGTTGAGATCGTTCGTTCAAGCCTAGGGCCTGATTCTAAAGCAAAACACCTTACCTATCTAGGGGATGCCCACATTGGCAGAAATGTGAATATTGGCGCGGGAACAATAACAGCCAACTATGATGGCAAGAGTAAGAATATTACCATAATAGACGATAATTCTTTTATAGGAAGCGGCACAACGATTGTGGCGCCTGTTAAGATAGGCAAGAGAGCCTCTACGGGGGCGGGATGTGTGGTAGTAAAAGGGAGAAATGTTTTGCCGGGTACTACTGTTGTGGGTGTGCCAGCTAAACCGATTAATCACAAAGTAAAAAAGAAGAGATAAATCTTAACATTTAATATATGTAAGGAGAGTATGATGAACCCAGCCCTTCCTAAGCAATAATAAGGGCAGTGGAGGGGGTATATAAAAGTAAATTTTAGATGTTAAAGATTGTTTAACAAGAAAGGAAGGGCGGGGTGAAGAAGAGCAACGGCATTGTAGTATTTTCCGGAAACACAAATGTTAAATTAGCCAGAGATATCTGTAAACACTTAAGTGTTGATCTCGGGCAGGCCATTGTCTCGGAATTCAGCGAAGGTGAGATCAAAGTTCAGATCAGGGAGAATGTTAGAGGGAAAGACATCTTTCTTATCCAACCCACTTCACCCCCGGTAAATAAGTCCGCCATGGAGCTCCTTATCATGATAGACGCGTTAAGACGCGCTTCTGCCAGAAGAATTACAGCGGTTATTCCTTATTATGGTTATGCAAGGCAGGATAGAAAGGATCAGCCGCGCGTTCCTATTACAGCAAAGCTTATGGCTAACCTTCTGACCACAGCAGGCGCGGACAGGGTTATGACCGTGGATCTGCATGCTGGCCAGATTCAAGGATTTTTTGACATACCGCTCGATCATCTTTTTGCGGTTAATATATTTGTTGAATATTTTAAGAAGAAGAAATTAAAAAATCTTGTAGTTGTTTCTCCGGATGTTGGCGGCATAAAGATGGCGCGCGCGTATGCCAAGAGAATGCATTCTGGTTTAGCGATTGTTGATAAGAGAAGACGCAACGATGTTGATGCCCAGGTAATGCATATTTTAGGTGATATAAAAGGAAAGAACGTAGTGTTGGTTGATGATATAGTCGCGACCGCTGGTTCATTGACAGAGGCTGTTTCCGCGTTAAAAAAACAGGGCGCTAAACAGGTGTACGCGGCCATTACACATCCTCTGCTTTGCGGCCCGGCTATTGAGAGATTAAAGAAGTCCGATTTAAAAGAATTGGTTGTTGCAGACACTATACCGATTCCAAAAGATAGGCTTCTGCCTAATATAAAGGTGCTATCCACAGCGCATTTATTAGCGGATGCGATTTATAGAATTCATAAGGAACTTTCAATAAGCATACTTTTTAAGGCGCCGAAAGAGCGTAAGAAAGATGTCCCAGACGCCGATGATGACGAATATTACAAACTAGGCTAGTTAAGGTAGTTGCCAAATTTAATAGACAGGAGAGTTGATTAATGGAGAAGATCGCGTTAAAAGCTGATACTAGAGAAAAAACAGGGAAAGAAATTAACAAGAAACTTAGGGCCCAAGGAATAGTCCCCGCCGTTGTCTATAAGAAAGGTAAGAGCGCTTTGCCGCTTCAAGTTAACGCAAGAGAGCTCTTCCACGTTCTTCACACATCCGCAGGTGAAAATGTAGTTGTAACCCTAAAGATTCATAGCAGTGGGAGTGACTCAAAGTCGGAGAAGAGCAAGACCGTTATTGTCAAAGAAACACAGCACGATCCGATAAAAGGAGATGTTCTGCATATAGATTTTCATGAGATATCCCTTACCGAGAAGATCATAGTGAGTGTTCCTGTTGAAGCTAAAGGAGAACCAGAAGGTGTAAAGGTGGATGGTGGAGTTCTCGATCATCCTGTAAAGGATATCCAGATAGAGTGTCTTCCTACGCAGATACCAGAGCAGATAGAGGTGCATGTTGAAGCGCTTAAGATAGGGGATTCTATAAGGGTGAAGGATCTGCCTGTTCCTGCTGAGGTTAAGATATTGAGTGATCCTGAGATTACAGTCTTGAGCGTTGCGCCTCCTCACGTTGAGAAAGAAGAACCAGAGGAAGTTGAAGAAGAGACATCTGAGCCAGAGGTAATCAGGGAGAAGAAGGATGAGGGTGAAGCAGCTCCTGAAGCTGAGGCGCCTAAGAAAGAAGATAAGAAGAAAGAGTAGCTATTTAGGGGGAGATCCTTCCCCCGAACCAAATTTTTCTTGCATTGTAGCTATTTAAAAATTGGTTCGGGGTCAGGATGAGCCCTCCGAGCATAAAAACACCCGAGGGCTCAATTGAAACTTATTGTAGGATTAGGTAATCCAGGCAAGAGATATATAAATACACGTCACAATATAGGTTTTCGGGTGGCAGAAGAGTTGCTTGCGCGTTATCAGGCGCGGACTCGAAAACGATTTTTTAGTAATGCTAGAGAATCCCGGGTAAAGATCTTTGAAAACGATGCTACAGTTATCATGCCTCTTACGTTTATGAACCTTTCCGGAGGCTGCGTATCTGTTTTTTTAAGAAAACTAAAGATAAGTCATGATGATCTACTGATCATATGTGACGATATTAATTTAGATCTTGGTGATATAAGATTGAGGCCGAAGGGGAGTTTTGGCGGCCACAATGGCTTAGAGTCTATAATCAAGAGTTTAGGTACAGATACTTTCCCTAGGCTTAAGGTAGGTATAAGGTCAGAGAAAAAATACAATGATCTAGCTGATTATGTCCTCTCTGATTTTAAGAAGCATGAACAGCCTAAGGTCGCTGATATGACTAACAAGGCTGTTGATGTATGCGAGTCTTGGGTAAGAGACGGCATAAATAAAGCAATGAACGTTTACAACGCTTAGACTTCAGGGTACAGGGTACAGGGTTCAGGGTACAGTCAAAGAAAAAAACATTTTTTTACTAACTGTCCCCTGTCCCCTGACCTCAGACCCCTGACAAAGGAGGAGAGAGAAGTTGAAAAATTATAAAGGATTATTTCTACTAAGACCAGATTTAGAACAAGAAGAGCTGAGCGATCTGTATCAAAAGATACAGGATAATATCAAGAAATACAAAGGTGAAGTAGAGGGTGTGGAAGAGTGGGGAAAGAAATCCCTTGCCTTTAAGATCGGCAAATATCGTGAAGGTATCTATTACCTTTTAAGTTTTAAGATGAATTCTTTAGATGTAGTACATCTTAATACTGATATAAAACTAAATGACTTAATAATGCGGGCAATGATCACATAGTAATGGTCACATTAGGAGGGTATTATGGCAAATCTTAATAAAGTTTTTATGATGGGAAATCTGACTAGAGATCCTGAGCTACGTTATCTACCGAATGGTACAGCTGTAACTACTTTTACCATAGCCTCAAACAGGGTATATAAACTGCCCTCAGGGGAGAAGAAGCAGGATGTTACATTTATGCGCGTTGTTGTGTGGGGTAGAAGGGCTGAGACTTGCGGTGAATACTTAAGCAAGGGGTCGCCTTGTTTTGTTGAGGGAAGACTGCAGAGCAGAACCTGGGAAGGTCAGGATGGCCAGAAGAAGAACACAGTAGAGATAGTAGCTGATAATGTTCAGTTTTTAGGCCGGCCTAAAGGTGATAGCGCTGGCAGAGAATCAACATCTGGGATGCCTAAGGATTCAATGGATGCGATGCCTGATATTGATATCGCTCCCAACGGTACAGGCAGTAATTCAGGGAATAAAGAAGAAGAGATACCATTTTAATCGCAAAGGAGTAAGTAGATATGCCAAAAAAAGTTATGAACAGAAACAGAAAACCACGGACCTCAAGATTTCCCGGTATGCAGAGAGGGCCAAGAGGTTGTAAAATTTGCAAAGACAAGATTAAGGATGTGGATTACTTGAATGTTGCGCTTTTACAAAGATATATTTCAGAGCGCGGTAAGATAACGCCAAGCCGCATATCTGGTAATTGCGCTTCACACCAGAGACAACTTGCGAAGGCCATAAAGCGTGCGCGTATTATGGCGCTTTTACCTTTTGTTTCGGAATAAATAAGGGAGTTTAAGATGGAAGTTATATTACAAGAGGATATTTCTACTTTAGGTAAGACAGGAGATGTAGTCAAAGTAAAGGTCGGCCACGCTAGAAATTATTTGATCCCAAAAGGTCTGGCGCTTGAGGTTACACCTGGTAATTTAAAGAAGATCGAGGCCCAACGCAAACTTAAGTTACAGAAAGAAGAAGAGGCCAAGCGAATGGCCCAGGAGCTGGCTGATAAATTGGCAGGCGTATCATGCACAATTGCTATGCCTACAGGCGAGGAAGATAAGATCTTTGGCACAGTTACGAATGCTGATATTGCGGAGTCTCTTGCCAATGAGGGAGTTAATGTAGATAAGAAAGATGTTGTTTGCGAGGATTCCATAAATAAGCTAGGCATCTACTATTTTGAAGTTAAACTGCATGCTGACATTACTCAGCGTGTAAAGCTTTGGGTGGTTAAGAAGTAATGCTGAAGCAATGCAAATGATCGGTGTACGGTGTTCGGTTCTTGGTGTTCGGCAATTGCGCCCGCCAACGGCGGGTCCGCCTTCGGCGGAAAAACCGTAAACCTAAAACCGATAACCGAAATCATCATAACAGGTGCTACAATGTCACAAGATAATATGATAGAGAAGCTTCCCCCAAAAAGTGATGAAGCCGAGATGGCGGTATTGGGCTCTATGCTGCTTGAAGATGATGCCATTGCCCAGGCGATAGAGATTCTTGATGAGAACTGTTTTTATAAAGATTCTCACAAGAAGATATATAGTATTATTATAGATATCTATAACCTTGGTAGGCCTGTTGACCTGGTTACTACCACCGAAGGTCTGAAGAAAAAGAATATATTAGAAAATGTAGGGGGAGCCTCATATATCTCATCATTAACTGAGATGGTTCCGACTTCAGCAAATATAATGCATTACGCTAAGATTGTTAAAGAGAAATATGTCTTACGCTCTCTTATAACAACAAGTACGCAGATAGTATCAGAGGCGTATAAGGCTCAAGGAAGCACTGATGAGCTGCTCGACAGAGCGGAGAAGATGATCTTTGATATAACAACAAAGAAAATAGAATCTTCTTATATGTCTATAAAAGAGATAGTTAAGGATAGTATAGAAACTATAGATAGTTTGTATCAGAGAAAAGAGAACATAACGGGTGTGCCAACAGGCTTCCATGAGTTTGATATAATGACAGCTGGTCTTCAGCCTTCCGATTTAATAATAGTGGCTGGTAGGCCATCCATGGGTAAGAGCGCCCTTGCAGCAGCTTTTGTAGAGCACGCGGGTATACTAGAGAAGATTCCAACAGCGATGTTCAGCCTGGAGATGTCAAAAGAACAGTTAGCCCAGAGGATGCTCTGTTCCCATGCAAAGGTGGATTTTCATAAGGTAAGGACCGGATTTCTTTCACAAAGCGATTGGCCTAAACTGACAAACGCGGCAGGTAAGCTGGCTGAATCCCCGATATTTATAGATGATACTCCAGCTATATCTGTATTAGAGCTGAGAGCAAAGGCAAGAAGGCTCAAAAGCCGATTTGATATAGGGCTTGTAGTTGTTGACTATCTTCAGCTAATGCGAGGTACCTCATCATCAGGCCCGGATAATAGGCAACAAGAGATATCAGATATATCCCGCGCCCTAAAAGCATTGGCGCGTGAGCTAAAGGCCCCTATTATTGCGATTAGCCAGCTTTCAAGAGCTGTTGAATCCCGCGCTGACAGAAGACCCCAGCTTTCTGATTTACGAGAATCCGGCGCTATCGAGCAGGATGCCGACCTTGTGGCGCTTCTGTTGCGAGAAGAGTATTATAACCCAACTCCTGAAAACAGAGGAATAGCGGAGCTTATTATAGCAAAACAGCGAAATGGACCTGTTGGTTCGATAAACCTTGCTTTCATAAAGGAGTATACAAGGTTTGAAAATCTTACGCGTCAACATATGGATTTAGCTGAAGAAGAGATAGAAGTCTAGGCCTATATAAGTGAGGGGTTATAGTGTTTTTACATTTTTTGACCCCTCATCCTGAGCGTCCGTTGCCAAAAGCGACGAGATCTCGACTTAGGCGCAAAGTGAAGGATCTCTACCAATAAATAATGGTACGTAACTACCGCAACGGGTTATATATGATAATTACGGAAATGTTGCGTATTTTTTAATGTAATTTAACCCTATTTTTCTTTACATTCACCTGGTTGTATGCTAAATTATAAACAAAGAGTGTTTAACTTATTTTTATACATAATATAAGAATGATTATAAAAAAACGTATTTATATTATACATATAGCAGTATCCATAGTTACTTTGGTTTCAATTCTTCTTCTCCCTGCCTATTCTCAAGACTCAAGTGAGCCTGCCTCCCAAGAGATTACTGACATAACTATCGAAGAGAACAAGATAGTCAGCACCAATAATATTCTCTCAAAAATTAAGCTAAAGACAGGCGACATATTCTCCCAAAAAGCTGTAAACGAAGATATAAAAAGACTTTACGCAACAGGGTTTTTTACAGATGTTACAGCCCAGATAGAGGATTATGAGGGCGGTATTCGCCTTATCTTTTCTGTCCTTGAAAAATCTGTGGTTGAAAAGATAATCTTTAAAGGGAATGAGATATACAAAGAAGGCAAACTCGCAAAAGTAATTGAGACAAAGGAGGGCGATGTCTTAAATAAGCGGCGTCTCTCAGAAGATCTAAAGAAGATCAAGGCGTTTTATAAGAAAAAGGGGTTCCCGCTTGTTGAAGCTGACTACGATATCAATTTGGATGCTGGAGCGAATAAGGCAAAGGTACTTATTATTATTGATGAGAAGAAGAGATATAGAATAAAAAATATTAGATTCGAAGGAAACGAGGGATTTCCTGATAAGAGGCTTTTGAAGCTGCTTTCAACCCGCGTTGACGCTCTTTTTACATCGGGTTTTTTGGATGAGAGCACACTAGAGCAGGATATGGATAGAATCGGGGCCTTTTACAAGACGCAAGGTTATATTGATGCCGATGCTTCATACCAGATAGAATATGGCCAGGATGAGAAACGAATCGATATTCTTATAACTGTAGAAGAGGGGGACCAATATTTTGTTGGTGCCCTAGATTTAGTAGGTAATCTCGTTATCACATCTAAGCAGATCAATAAAGAGCTGAGGATGAAGACGGGAGATTCTTATAATCCTGATAACCTGCGATTCGATGTGATGGGAATACAGACCCTATATTTCGATAAGGGTTACATGTCTTGCAAAGTAAGGCCCGCCACAAAGCTTGATAGCCAGGCAAAGACAATAAGTATATCTTATGGCATCGCAGAGGGCTCTGTCAGCTATGTCAATGATATTAGGGTTACGGGAAACACCAAGACAAAAGATCTGGTAATAAGAAGAGAGCTTAGGCTTTATCCCGGAGAGCAGTTTGACGGCAAAAAATTAAAGAGATCTAAGGAACGGCTCTACAACCTAGGCTTTTTTGATGAGGTTATTTTTAATACCGAACCTACGCAGACCGATGATAAGAGAGATCTGGTTGTAAGCGTAAAAGAGGCAAAGACAGGTGAACTCAGTTTTGGCGGCGGATACAGCTCTGTTGACAGATTGCTCGGTTTTGTCGAGGTTATGCAGAGGAATTTTGATATAGGAAATTACCCAGATTTTACCGGCGCAGGGCAGAGTTTAAAGATACGCGCGGAGATAGGTTCTGTAAGGCAAAACTATATCTTAAGTTTCACAGAGCCGTGGATATTTGGGTATCCGTATCTTTTTGGATTCGATCTTTTTAACTATGACAGAAGCAAGAAGTCATCACTCGGTTACGGGTATGGTGAGAGGAGATTTGGCGGCGCCCTTAGGTTTGGTAAGGAGTTTACTGATTATGACAGAGCGGATCTCAAATATAGGTTAGAGCGTATCAAGATATCAGATGTTTCAGCTGATGCAACAGACGCGCTTAAGGATGAAGAAGGCAACAACACAATAAGTTCTCTCGGTCTTACTCTGACAAGAGATACTACAGATAATAAATTTAATCCGATGCGGGGGCACATATTATCCGCTACAGGAGAGGATGCCGGCGGATTCTTAGGCGGTGATAAGGATTTCTATAAGCTATTTGGTCTGGCGAATGTATTTTTTAATTATGATAAAAAACTGGTTTTAGACTTAAAGCTGAGAGTTGGCTGGTCGGATGAATATGATGATTCTAAATCAGTGCCGGTATATGAGAGATTCTTTGCTGGAGGCGCAAACACTATCAGAGGTTATAAGGAACGAAGAGTAGGTCCCCGTGACGCTAAGACAGATGACCCTGTTGGCGGAGAATCGATGCTTATAGGAAATATAGAAGCTACCTATCCTGTAATTAAGAATTTTAAAATAGCCGCATTCTATGATATCGGTAATGTCTGGGAGAAATCAGATGACCTTGCAAGCGGTGACTATAAGTCAGCTATAGGAACGGGCGTAAGAGTTAAGACGCCGATCGGGCCTGTTAAGATAGATATGGGTTATCCGCTAAAGGAAGCAGCCCCGGGGGAGAAGAAGAAGGTCAGATTCCATTTTAGTATGTCGAAGGGTTTTTAATTTTGTTATCCTAAAATCAAAAATCATTCCCTAAGCGGTATTTAAAATTCTAAAATATATATTAGATTTAAATTTCAAAAAACCAAAACAATATTATTACATAAGGAGGTAGAGATGAGAAAGGCCAGGGTATTTATTATAGTATCACTCGTTGTTATCGTTGGGCTTGGAATTTGCGCAAGGGCGCAGGCTCAAGGTGGCATGAAGATAGGATATGCGGATGTTGCTACGGTGTTTGATTCTTATGATAAGACAAAAGACGAAGACCTTGTTCTCGCTTCCAAGAGTCAGGATAAGCAGAAGGAGCGCGAGAAGACAGTCGAGAAGATAAGGGGCATGAAAAGTGAACTGGAGTTGCTGACCGAGGCCCAGAGGCAGAAGAAAGAGTCTCAGATAGAGCAAGAGATAAGACTTCTTCAGGATTTTGATCGAATAGCTAAGGATGAGCTCAGGCGCGAAAGAGACGATATGCTCAGGGGAATTCTTAAAGAGATAGACGATGTAATAAATGAATACGCTAATAAGAACAACTATACATTTATCTTAAACCGCAAGGTTCTGGTATTTGCTAAAGAAGAGGATGATATTACCAGAGAGATAATAAATATTCTTAATTCGAAGTATGTGCGTAAGAAGTAGATCTAAGGCGTAAGTTCTAAGATCTAAGTTACTTGTTCTGCATTTTTGAATTGTAAGTTTTTTGTACGGAGAAAGACTCGATGAAGAAGACGCTTAAGGAGATAGCATCGCTTGTTGATGGTGAGCTGATAGGTGATGGGAATATAGAGATCAGTAGTGTAAGCGGTATTAGGGAAGCGCAGGAAGGGGATATTACTTTTCTAGCAAACCCTCTATATAAACCGCTTCTGGGGATTACGAAAGCCTCTGCTGTCATTACATCTAAAGATGACGCGCCTGTCTCCAAGCCTACTATTCGTACAGATAATCCATCCATGGCCTTCTCCAAAGTTGTCTCTGCGTTTCAGGCGCAGAAGCAAAAAGAGCTTCCTACAGGTATTAATAAATCCGCTATTATAGGAAAGAACGTAGTATTGGGTGATAATATATCGATCGGCCCTTTCGTTGTTATAGAGGATGGTTCTTCCATAGGAGATGGAACTTTAGTTTTCCCCCATACCTATATTGGAAGCAATTCACAAATAGGCGCTAATAGCAAGATATACCCTAATGTTACTATAAGAGAAAATGCTATTATAGGCAATAATGTGATCATACACAGCGGTACCGTTGTTGGCTCTGATGGTTTCGGTTATGTACAGATTGACGATAAGTACCAGAAGATACCTCAAGCGGGAAAAGTAGTTATTGAAGATGATGTTGAGATCGGTTCTAATGTTTCGATAGACAGGGCTAGATTTGGCGAGACCGTTATTGGAAGAGGAACTAAGATAGATAATCTGGTGCAGATAGCGCATAATGTGAAAATCGGTGAAAACGCGGTCATAGTCTCACAATCGGGAATAGCAGGAAGCAGCAGCCTGGGAAAGAATGTTACTGTAGCAGGGCAGGTCGGCATAACTGGACATTTGAAGATAGGTGACAATGTTATTATTGCGGCAAGATCTGGAGTTTCTAAATCTCTTCCAGCCGGTTCAGTAGTAATGGGCGCTCCGGTAAAGCCTATGGCAGAAGAGAAGAAAATATTGGTCTCCTTAAAAAAACTTCCCGAAATCGTAAAGACAGTATCAGAACTTAAAAAAAAATTCTTGAAAGATAAATAGAATAATTGTTTCGGTTTTCGGTTAGCGGTTTACGGTTTTTCCGCCGAAGGCGGACCCGCCGTTGGCGGGCGCAATTGCCGAAAACCTAAAACCGAACACCGAGCACCGACAATAGCACAAGGAATAGCATGGCACTGCAACGCACAATTAAAAAAGATGTAAAACTAAGCGGAATAGGTATACACACAGGCAAAGAGATTGAGGTAACATTAAAGCCCGCGCCGGCTAATAGCGGCGTTCGATTTATAAGAGTAGATCTTCCGAATAAACCAATTATTCCCGCTACATTAGCAAGTCTGGTTGATTCTTCAAAGAGCCCAAGAAGAACGTCTATAGGTAAGGGTGAAGCGGAGATTCACACTATCGAACATCTCTTATCGACCCTCTGGGGGCTTGAGGTAGATAATGTTGATGTAGAAATAAATGGTCCTGAACTACCGGGGTTAGATGGGAGCGCGGAAGGTTTTGTCAATGTTATTAAGAAAGCGGGCATTAGCGAGCAGGATATTGTACGCAAGATCTTTTGTGTAAAAGAGCCTATATGGGTGCAAGAGGGAGACTCTACTCTTGTTATTTTGCCGGATGTAAATTTTAGGATCTCATATACCTTAGATTATCCGACCACAAATTTTAAGACACAATATGGTCAGTTTTTAATTAATGAGGATATTTTTGAAAAAGAGCTTGCTCCAAGCAGGACCTTCTGTCTTGAAGAAGAGGTAGAGCATTTGCGCAAACTTGGCCTTGGGAAAGGCGCTTCCTTGGAAAATACGGTGGTTGTTGGCAAGGAAGGTATTATCGCGGGCAAATTAAGATATGAGGATGAGTTCTTAAGACACAAGATCCTGGACATTCTAGGTGATTTTTATCTATTAGGCTATCAGATCAAAGGGCATATCATAGCAAATAAGAGCGGCCATGCCCTTAATCTAAAACTTATCAAAAAGATCTATGCGCAGCAGGAGAAGGAAAGTTGCGCCAATGAGAAAGTAAGTGGTGAAGTATTACCTACCCCAAAAGGCGAATTTGGCCTTGAGGAGATAAAGAAGTTCCTTCCCCATCGCTATCCCTTTCTTATGATAGATAGGGTGCTTGAGGTTAAAGAGAAGACGGCTGTAGGCATAAAAAACCTCTCTATTAATGATTATTTTTTTGCAGGTCATTTTCCCGGAAAGCCGGTCATGCCAGGAGTTCTGATACTTGAAGCAATGGCGCAAGTAGGAGGAGTGCTTCTTCTAAGCATGCCGGAGAACCTGGGAAAGATAGCCTATTTTATGTCTATAAAAAACGCCAAATTTAGACATATGGTAAAGCCAGGCGATCAAGTACGCTTTGAGATAGAGGTAACCAGGTACAAGACAAAGACAGGTCAAATGACAGCTTTTGCGTATGTAGAAGATAAGCTTGTCGCTGAGGCAGACCTGATGTTTGCTTTTGGTATGCCCTAAGCATTGGAAGAATAATTATGAATATTCATAAGACAGCTATAATAGATCCAAAGTCAGAGTTGGCCGATGATATTTCAGTAGGTCCCTATGCTGTTATAGACGCGAATGTGAAGATAGGCTCAGGTGCTAAGATAGGACCTCACTGTGTAATAAATGAATATACTCAGATAGGAAAAAATTGCCATATATTTCCAGGAGCTGTCATAGGAAGCGTCTCCCAGGATAAAAAGTACAATGGAGAAAAGAGTTTTCTAAAGATAGGTGACAATAATATAATCCGTGAGTATGTAACAATGAACAGAGGCACAAACGATGGCAGCACGACTATGGTAGGTAATAACAACCTATTCATGGCTTACAGCCATGTTGCCCATGATTGCAATATAGGCAATGAAGTAGTCTTAGCAAATAGTGTGGCTCTGGCTGGGCATGTCTGCCTCCAGGACGGTGCGATAATAGGAGGACTTACTGGAGTTCATCAATTTGTGAGAATAGGTGAACTTGCTATAGTGGGTGGATGCTCAAAAGCGGGACAGGATATAGTACCTTTTTCTGTATCTGATGGTCACCGCGCTAAGGTATATGGTGTAAATACTATCGGGCTTGACCGTCGAGGTTATGCTGAAGGAGTAAAAGAAAATTTAAAGAAGGCTTTTAAGATAATCTTCTCTATGAAACTCAATATCAAAAATGCTCTTAAGAAAGTTGAAAAAGAGATCCCCCCATCAAAGGAAGTGACCAAACTCATCGACTTTATTAAGTCATCTCAAAGAGGCATAGCTCGATGAGCTGAAGGATGCCTACCATGGAACACATTAATAAAATAGCTATTATAGCGGGCAGTGGAAAATTTCCACTATTTCTGGCGAGATCAGCCAAGGAAAATAATGTAGAGGTGATCGCTGTTGCCATTAATCAGGCGGCTGAAAAAGAGATAGAGAATATTGCTGATAAGACCTTCTGGGTAAACTTGGGCGAAGGGAAAAAACTGATAGATATACTTTGCGCCCAAGAGATAAGGTATGCTGTTATGGCGGGAAAGGTAGCAAAGACTACTATTATAAGGGAGAGCCTGAGGCTGGATGAGGAGGCGAGAAAGATCATAGGAAAAGTCATTGATAGAAGAGATGATACTCTTTTACTGGCTGTTGCTCACAGGCTTAAAGATTTTAATATAGAACTGATAGATTCAACGGCATTTGTTAGAAATCTGATGCCATCAGCAGGCTTCTTGGCTAAAAGAAAACCCTCAAATACAGAGCAGGAAGATATTGATTTTGGTATTAAGATTGCCAAGGAGATAGGCGGACTAGATATAGGCCAGTCCGTTGCTATAAAGTCCAAAGCGATTATAGCTGTTGAGGCCATAGAGGGTACTGATGAGATGATAAAGAGGGCCGGCAAGCTTGCGGGGCCCCAGACAGTTATAATAAAAGTTTCAAAGCCAAATCAGGATATGAGATTTGATGTTCCTGTTATAGGGCTTACTACTATTGAGTCTATGAAAGAGTCAGGTTCTAGCGCCCTAGCAGTTGAGGCTGATAAGGTTTTAGTTATTGAGAAGGATGAGGTAATAAAGAAGGCTGATGAGGCCAACATAGCTATAATTGCGGTATAGTTGTTGGTTACCTGAGATAAGCCTTCTTTACTTATGAAAGTAAATAGGGATGTATTGAGTGGAAAGTTTAAATATAAATCCTAAAAATAGTATAAAAAAACTTACAGCATTTATATCTAATACAGTTAAGTCAAAAGGGTTTGAGAAAGTAATACTCGGCTTATCTGGCGGGTTGGACTCTTCAGTGGTGGCCTATCTTTCCCAAAAGGCGCTTGGAAGAGAGAATGTCATAGGGGTCTTTATGCCTTATGGTAAACTTTCTAACGAATGTCTGCGTCAAGGGAAGAAGGTTGCCGCGTCCTTAAAGATAAGATCAGAAAGAATCGATATCTCTGGCATGATAGAAGCATATCGTTTAAAGGCGAAGGATATGGATCGTGTAAGGCTTGGTAATAAGATGGCTAGAGAGAGAATGTCTATTCTGTATGATCTCTCAAAGAAGTATAATGCCCTGGTGATCGGTACATCCAATAAGACAGAGATCTTATTGGGATATGGTACTATGCATGGTGATGTAGCCTGCGCCCTAAATCCATTGGGGAATTTGTATAAGAGCCAAGTTAGAATTCTAGCGCGATCTCTTGGCGTGCCATCAGGTATAATTTGCAGACCCCCAACCGCTGGGTTATGGCACGGTCAGACAGATGAGGATGAGTTAGGTTATACCTATGAAGATATAGATAAGCTTCTTTTCTGTATGATAGATAAGAATTTGACTAAAAGAGACCTTCTAAAGAAAGGTTTTGATGAAGTGTTTATTCGCGATATAAGAGAGAGAATCAGATCCAATAGATTTAAATCCTGCCCACCTGTTATAGCCACGGTATAAACTCACTTATTATTGAGAAAGTTTACGACTTCCTGCGCAGCCTTAGCGCTTGCTTCGGAGTGACCCAAAGATTCCTTGATCTTGAGGAATCTTTTCTTTGTATTCTCAATAAGAGCTTTGTCTTCTAATAGATTTACTATATAATCTGATATTTTTTCAGGGTTTGCCTGATATTGCAAGAATTCAGGAACTATCTTTTCCCCAGCTACTACATTTACAAGTCCAATGTACGGCAGTTTTATAACACTTCTGGTCAATATATATGTAATGATGTTAACCTTATATATGATAGCCATTGGCACGCCTATAATAGCTGTCTCAAGTGTAGCTGTACCAGAGGCGACCATAGCTCCATCGCAAACACTAAGTGCGTTATATGTATCATTTCTGACGACAGTTACTCCGACCCCGCCCTTGTCTAATATCTGTTTAATATGAGATTCCTTAACTGTTGAGGCCATGGGCAATAAAAATCTTATTTTTTTCTCGGGCAGCTTCTTAAGAATCAACTTTGCCGACTCTAGCATTATAGGTAAGATCTTCTTTATCTCGCTCTCTCTGGACCCAGGAAGCATGCCTATAACTTTTGTATTTTTATCTATCTTAAGCTCATTTGATGTTTCGCTTATATCTTTTGTGGGCTTTGCCATATCTAATACAGGATGGCCAACAAAGCTGACATCTATCCCGTGCTTCTTATAGAGCTCCTCCTCAAACTTAAAGAGAACTAGCATCTTATTTATTAACTTCTCTATCGTATTAATACGCCAAAGACCCCATGCCCAGACCTGGGGGCTTATATAGTAGATTATAGGTACACCTAATGATTTTAAGTGCCTTGCTACCCGTAGATTGAATTCAGCATAATCTATTAATATCGCGCAATCCGGTATATTCTTATTAAGGTGATCACAGAGAGAGTTCAATATTTTTTTTAAAGCAAAATAATGCTTAAATAGACCGGTCGGTCCTATAAATGCGTGGCCAACGATATTATGAAGGAGGGAGACGCCGGCGTTTTTCATCTTATCTCCACCCAAGCCAAAAAAGTTGATGTTCGGATCTATCGACTTGATCTTATTTACGAGACTAGCGGCATGCATATCACTCGATGCTTCACCCGCAATTATAAGTATATTTTTCACCCCGTTAGATAGGTTCATTTTTTGTTTATTTGCCATTTTATTCATTGTTAGGGATCCTTCGTAGCTTTACTCCTCAGGATGAGGGGTCGATATAACAAATAACTCCCCTACCCCTCAAGTAATCTTATCTAGGATTTCTAACGCTACGGAAAGGGCCTGGCGGCCGTCTTCGCCAGAAGCAAGCGGCTTATCACCAGATCTTACGCATTGTAAAAAGTGGGATATCTCTTTTTGTAGAGGTTTTTCTTTCTTTATATCTATCTGCTTAGATGATATCTGGTTTAAGATCTTCTTGTATATTGCCGCTTCTTGTTTTACATAATCTAAGGATATATAGGCGCTGGGCTGGAATATTCTTATCTTTCTCATAGTATAATCGGTTACGCGACTTGCTGTTATATTGCATACAGCGCCGTTTTCAAAGCATAGGCGGACATTCGCTATATCTTCATGCTTGGTAAGTATCTTAACGCCAACCGCCGCTATATCTTTTATCGGAGAATCTATAAGCCATAGTATTATATCGATATCATGGATCATAAGATCTAAGACAACGCCGACGTCTTTAACTCGAGGTGTAAATGGCCCAAGCCTATGGCATTCGATAAATTTAATATCTTTCTTTATCTTTCTTACAGCCTCAACCGCCGCGTTAAATCTCTCAACATGGCCAACGCTGAGAGTCAGGTTCTTTGATCTTGCGATATCGAGAAGTTCATCCGCCTCATCAACTTTCTGGGTAATAGGTTTTTCAATAAGGAGATGTTTGCCGGCATTAAGAAAATCTTTTGATACTGAAAAATGGTTTTCTGTTGGAACCACTATGCTTACAGCATCGACCTTATCTAAGAGCTCGCGATAGTCACCTACCCCCTCTACCTTAAGCTCATCAGCTATCAATTTAAGCCTCTTTGAATCTGTATCACAGACTCCAACAAGTTCTACATCTTTTAACCCTGAATAGATCTTAGCGTGCACAGATCCGAGGGAGCCTACACCTATAACGCCGACCTTAAGTTTTGACATAAAAAAATCCTTTTAGTTTGAGCTATTATATCATGCCATAGATAGGGGGTCAATACAAAGAAATCTTCTTCGATTTTGCTAAAATGAAGTTGCTTTGCATAGGACCCCTTAAGCGCGTAGGATTTCTTAAGTATATTATATAGTGTAAATTATAGTTTTTTTTATCTCGACAAGCAGATGGCTCTTATGATACAATATCACAACTATTAGTCACAAAAATAAGGAAAATCTGTGAATAATTATCTACGATTAATTAAATATGTCAGAGCGCATCTTTGGATATTGGGTCTTGCGGCGATCTTCATGATTCTTACATCTGTTTTTCAACCAATATCTCTGGGCGCTTTTATACCATTTATAGACAAGGTTATGATAGGCCAGGATATAAATCTTCCTTATGAACATGTGCCCGATTTTATAACTAATCTCGTGGAAAAAATTAATAGCACGCCACGTAAAAGATTATTGGGTGTTTTTATCATGTTTTATATGTCTATGATCACAATTAGAGCTGTGTTTGTATACTGTCAGCAGTATCTCATGAGAGAGGTAAGCCAGAGAGTCGTTCGTGATATAAGAAATATGCTTTATGATAAGCTTCTTGACCTACCCATGAGTTTTTACGCGCATTCTCGCACAGGAGCGCTTGTTTCTAGGATAACATATGATAGCACGATTATTCAGGATGCTGTTTCAGAGGGTTTGACTGACATGATCTGGCAGTCCCTGCAGTTTATATTCCACTTGGTTCTTATTATATACCTCGCTCTTTACAAACAGATAAGCCTCATGTTTTTAGTGGTAGTATTCCTTGTTATGCCGCTAATAGTAGTCCCTCTTGTAAAGATTGGAAAACGCTTAAGGCAGATAAGTAAGAGGTCTCAGGAGTCGATGGCAGATATTAATAATACTCTCTATGAATCGATATCAGGCATGAGAATAGTAAAGGGTTTCTGCATGGAGGCCTATGAGCGTGGTAAATTCAGGATGCAGAACAGCGCTTTCATGAAGATGGTAATGAAATCGAATAAGAGAATTCTTGCTGTAAGCCCTTTAACAGAGTTAATTACAATGTTCTCAGCTATGCTTATATTATGGTTTGGCGGATTACAGGTTATAGAGGCTAACATATCCATAGGAACACTTACGGTCTTCGCGCTTGCGATTCTCTCTTTATCAAGGCCTGTTAATAGATTAAGCCGCGTTCACAATGTGAATCAGCAGGCGCTTGCCGCGGCATCGCGCATCTTTGAGTTACTGGATGTTAAGAATGATATAATTGAGAAGGAAAACGCGGCCTTGCTCCCTGATATAAAGAATGAGATAGTTTTTGATAATATTAGCTTTAAATATACTGAAAAGAACGTGTTAGAAGATATATCCTTTAAGGTTAAGCAGGGAGATATAGTCGCCTTCGTAGGGCCAAGTGGGGCTGGGAAGACAACACTTGTTAATCTTTTGCCCAGATTTTACGACCCTATTAGCGGTGTTATTAGGATAGATGGAATCGATGTTAAGGACCTGAATATCCGCTCCTTAAGAAATCAGATAGGAATTGTTACGCAGGAGACAATACTCTTTAATGATACTGTTGCCGCAAACGTAGCCTATGGTAACAAGACTTTTAGCATGGATAAGGTAATTGAGGCAGCAAAGACCGCAAATGCCCATTATTTTATAGATAAGATGCCGGAGAAATATAATACAATAATAGGTGAACGCGGTTTTAAGCTCTCGGGTGGTGAAAAACAGAGGCTAGCTATAGCAAGAGCGATATTTAAGAATCCACCCCTGCTGATATTTGATGAAGCGACCTCTCAGCTCGATTCCGAATCTGAAAAACTGGTGCAAGAGGCGATAGACAGGCTTATGGAGGGTAGGACTACATTTGCGATTGCGCATAGATTATCTACTATAAAGCATGCTGATACGATAATTGTAATGCATGAGGGTAGAATCATAGATATCGGAAAGCATTCAGAGCTTATAGACAGGGGCGGGCTCTATAAGAAGCTCTATAATATGCAGTTTACCAGCGTATAAGAAATATCGAAAAAACAGCTTGTAACTATAGATTTTTGTGATATAATCTATGTTTACTTAACAGCTTAAGTTATATGTTTTTAGTTCTCAATAACGTGTTGACGAGAACCGAAAACCGAGCACCGGAAACCGAATAATAAGGAGGATTAAAAATTGGTTACTGATATGATGAAGGAACTACTGGAGGCAGGTGTCCATTTTGGGCATCAGACTAAAAGATGGAATCCAAAGATGGCTCAGTTTATCTTTGGCCAGCGCAACGGTATATATATAATTGACTTAGAAAAAACCGTTGTGAGGATAAAAGAGGCCTGCAATTTCCTTAGAGAGACGCTTTCCAAGGGGGAGAAGGTCTTATTTGTAGGAACTAAGAAGCAGGCTAAAGACGCGACTTTTTCAGAGTCTCAGCGCTGCAGCATGTTTTATGTTACAGAGAGATGGCTTGGGGGTCTTCTTACTAACTTCGCTACTATCCAAAAGAGTGTTAATCATATGAAAGATTTAGAGCGCATGAAAGAGGATGGTACGCTCGATCTTCTTAAGAAGAAGGAGAAGGCAGCGCGGGAAAAAGAATGGTCCAAGCTTCAGAAGAACCTAGCTGGGGTAGCAGATTTGAAGGGTCTTCCAGGCGCTGTTATTATAATAGACCCGAAGAAAGAGGATACTGCTGTAAGGGAGGCTAAAAAGCTTGGTATACCGATAATAGCGTTAATAGATACCAACTCTGACCCTGATAGCATAGATTATCCGATTCCTGGAAACGACGATGCTATAAGATCCATTAAGCTTATCCTGGCTATATTAACAGATGCTATAATGGAAGGCGGTAAGAAATTTCTTGAAGGTAAAAAAGATTCCGATATTCCAGCGGCAGGCGATGATAAAGCTGCTGCTTCCAGGCCAAAGAAGGATGTAAAGACAGAAGCAGAAGTAAAAGAAGATAAAAAGGATGACCAGGAGCAGGTGGCCAAATAAAGAGTGATTATTTAGCCTGAAGTTTTTTTGATTGTTTTCTTAAAAAATATAATATTTAAAGGGAGGATTGAAGAAGAGATGCTAGATAAGGTTAAACTACTAAGAGAAAAGACCAGTGCTGGAATGATGGATTGCAAGTCAGCGCTTTCTGAGGCTGCTGGAGACGTGGATAAGGCGATAGAGATATTGCGTAAAAGGGGCATAGGCCTTGCCAGTAAAAAATCCGCGCGCGCTGCAAAAGAGGGTGTTGTCGCTTCTTATATTCATCTGAATAATAAGGTAGGGGTACTTATTGAGGTAAATTGTGAAACAGATTTTGTAGCCCGCAACGAGGAGTTCAAGAATTTTGTAAAGGATCTTACGATGCAGGTAGCCGCGTCAAGCCCTATCTTCCTTCACAAAGAGGAAGTGACAGAAGAGATTATCCAAAAAGAGAAAGATATTATTAGAGAGCTTAATAAGAACAAGCCGCCTCAGGCTCTTGATAAGATTGTTGAAGGAAAGATAAATAGCTACTATCAGGACAACTGCCTGATGGAGCAGCCATTTGTCAAAGACCCTAAAGTTTTTATTAAAGACCTGCTTAATGATATTATTTCCAAGACCGGTGAGAATATCATAATTAAGAGATTTGTTCGTTATCAATTAGGCGAATCCGAATGAGATCGGTGAGTAAGACGAAGAAACTAAATCACAAGAGAATTATCCTGAAAGGCAGCCAAAGTTCTGGTATTGATGCTTCGGTTGCCTTGTCTGTCGCAAAACAGATAAAAGAGGTTCATAGCTTAGGCGTTGAGATAGCGATTGTTATCGGGGGCGGCAACATATTTCGCGGGGCAGAGCTTGCGAAGAGAGGCATGGATGACGCGACCGCTGATTATATGGGGATGCTCGCGACCGCGATAAATGGCATGGCTCTCCAAGATGCCCTAGAGAAAGAAGGGGTATTCACCCGCCTGCAGACAGCTATTGAGATGCGTCAGATCGCCGAGCCATATATCAGAAGACGGGCGATGCGGCACCTTGAAAAAAAGAGAGTAGTGGTTTTCGTATGTGGTACAGGAAACCCATACTTTACTACTGATACAACAGCCGCGCTCAGGGCTGCTGAGATTGAGGCGGATATAATATTTAAGGCAACAAAGGTCGATGGCGTATATTCCGCGGATCCATTAAAGGATAAGAAGGCCAAGAGATTTAAAGAGCTTACCTATAATGATGTATTAAGCCGGCAGCTTAAGGTTATGGATGCTACTGCTGTGACATTATGCAGAGAGAACAACATACCTATCGTAGTGTTTAATCTATTCAAAAAGGGCAACCTAAAAAAGGCTGTGCTTGGAGAAGCTATAGGTACAATTGTGAGGGGGTAACTCATATGACTTCAGTAAAAGAAGCAATACACGCGGCTGAGGAGAAGATGAAGAAGGTGGTTGTTGCCACAAAACGTGAGTTTGCGGCAGTAAGAACAGGCAGGGCTTCAGTCTCATTAGTTGAGGGTCTGCATATAGACTACTATGGCACGCCAACACCGCTTAAGCAGTTAGCAAATATAGCTGCCCCAGATGTAAAGCTTATTGTGATACAGCCCTGGGATCCCTCATGCCTTGTTGAGATAGAGAAGGCTATCCAAAAGAGCAGCCTAGGTATTATGCCCTCAAATGAT
>JBHPDT010000019.1:0-25927 GCA_042577545.1 Candidatus Omnitrophota bacterium
TTGAAAAAAATAGTATTTCAGTCAGTGGAGTAGGAAAGGCGCTAGCATTATGTCCGTCATGTATACCAAGTATCCTCATGATAAAACTCCGTGCCTAATTGTTATTTGTTTATCAGGTAACGCATCTCACCTTCACCATAGATATAAGACTCTATATCTGGGTTCTGATGTATTATCTCATCCCAGTCATGCGCCGCACCTCGCACAAGACGCTTTGAACTTTTGAAACCTGCTTCATTCACCATGCGCTCTACTTCTTCCTTGAAATATCTGTTATTTACTGGAACATAGAAGAAGTCTGATCTATGGAATATCCTGCCCGGCGGATAACCCATATCTCTCATTAAAGACTGCGTATAGGCTTGAGGCACTGAAGATAATAGACTTCTGCAATAGTCTACAATATCCCAGAATAGAGATTCCTTGCCTCCGTAAAGATATAACCAGCAAAAACCATCATCCTTCAAGACTCTGTAGATCTCTTTTAACCCTTTTTCTGTACTCTTAGTATGATGTAATACACCATTAGAGAATACAAAATCAAAATCTCCATCTTCAAATGGCAGTTCTAGTACAGATCCTTGTGTAAAGCTTACTTCATCTTTGAAAGGATTGATATTTCTAGCTAACGCTATCGAATCAGGGCTAACATCTATACCTGTAACATTAAGACACCCTAACTCTTTTAAGGCAAAACTATACCTACCGCTACCACACCCATCATCTAGCGCCTTTCCTACTCCACTGACTGAAATACTATTTTTTTCAAATCGTTCTTTGAGAATATTTAAGGTCTGATCAAAAAACTCATCCTTCTTAAAATTCTTCCACAACTCATAATAGACCTTGCCTGTCTTGCTCTCAAAATCACCCTCAGAGCTGCTATCATCCCAAGTATCAAAACTGTTCTTAGAGAAATCATACCTCTTATCAAAGGAGTTAAAGCTGAAAGTCAATTCATTAAGATCATCATCCAATATCGAGAGCCACTCTTTTGGATAGTTCAGCTCCTTTAGCTTGTCCAAAAAATCGAAGAGGTATATGGCAGTTAACGCTCTGTAAAAATAGTTTGACCCAAGCCCCTTTTCATGTTTTGTGAAAATTTTTTGCACTCGTTCTTTCATACCAATATCTCCTTAGGGCTGCTCTTTTTTAATATATTAGCGATCTCAAAATCACGCTTAGTATTAATAAAAAAGGCCTCTTCCTTTGGTATCACAAAATAAGCCATCTTAGCGCCTGTTAAAGTGCCTGTTCTTATATTGATATTCCTGGTCGCCACAGATGTACGAGCGCTAGCGTAGATTTTGTCAAAATCAGATTTTACTCTGCCTTGAGGATTTAGAGGCGTCAAGCCATGAGGAGTCCTTCTATAAACATCCTCTCCAAACTCTTCAACAGAAAATGCTGAATCAGCGTTATTGTATATCAGGGTATATACCGCCTCTTCGAGGTTTTGAGTTGAAGTAAATGGAGCCTGGATGTAAGAAAGCACAGTTAGCCCTTTCCATTTATTCTTTAAGATTTTGTTTATATATTCAAGTGTATGGACTACAGAACTCGAATATATAGTGCTCTCCCTGCTTCTTTCTATAAACTGAAGTCTCTTGTCTTTGTACTGTACCATATTATCTTGAACATCGGCAGTATCGGAAGTAACTATTATCTTATCAAAAATTTTCGACGCTATGCAGGTTTCAACAGCAATATCAAGTAGCGGTTTCTTATTGAGCTTCTTTGACCAAAGATCAGGATATATATCATAATGCTCTCTGCATGGTATTACAGCAATTATAGGTCTGTACTTATCAAGATTAATGGAGCTTGCATCTTTCTTGATGGTACGCTTAGCGCTCAATATACGCGTTTGATCAGTAGTAAGATTCTTACCATGCCTTCGATAATAGAATAGCGGCACATTAACATTAGCGCATTTATGCTGCTTTTCTAATACCTTAGTCCATAGATCAAATCCGTCTTGCGCTCCCAGATCCTCTCTGTAACCACCTATATTCTTAAGCACTTTCTTCCTCACCATTGTACAAGCGCCATTTGCCGGCATATTTAGAAGATGGTTAGAATGGTATATGGTCTGCCTTCCTTCATAATGTATGATACCGCCATGATCATCCACTAGAAAATAATCTGGAAAGACTAGGGCCACATCAGGATACCTATCAAGATAATTGCTTAAGACAAGCAAAATATTGGCATCAAATACATCATCAGCATCAAGCCTTATAATATAATCGCCCCTGGATTGTTTTAAGGCAAAGTTGGCAACCTGTGGAAGCTGTGTATCTTCTGTAGTGAATACACGCACTCTTGGATCTGACTTATAAAGAGCCATTAGATCCCTTGTGTTGTCAGATGAACCCACATCTATTAAAAGTAGTTCCCAGCTATCAACTGTCTGGCGCAACACACTTTCAATAGCCTCTTGAAGATATTTACCATAGTTTCGGGACGGGATATATACACTTATCTTTGGTTTTTTCATTGTGATACAAGCTCCTTTAGATCCCTGCGGAAATTATTTATCTGATTAAGCTCATCAGGCGTCATACTACACGAATGATCCGGACCATACATACCCTTATCAATGGTGAAATGCTTTTCTATGATCCTTGCGCCTTTGCTTAGAGCAAAAATAGCTGCGGATATACCTATAGTATGATCACTAAAACCAGAATATTGAGTAAAATCTATCCCTTGTAGATCTGTTTTGGAAAGCTCGGCTGGATACTCACTGATGCAATAGAGATAATCGACCTTTGCCTTGGTATCAAACTTAGGGAACCTCTTGCCTTTCCACATACCAAGGGATATTATCAGAGGCTTACCTGTCTCACAAAGCGCGCTGATAAGTTCTTTATCCTTTATAGATCTGGATGCCATCTTATGGCGCGCTACACCCAAATCCTCAAGCCACTTAATGCGTTTTATATCAAATACCGATGCCATAAACTCTATGCCTATTCTATCGCACTCAGACTTAAGATACTTGACATTCTCCCTGCTAAGCTCTGTCTTGCAATTATAATCGAACCATGGGTTATTCTCTTTTGGAAATAGCTTCTTGGCATCATACAGTTGAAACTTTGCCACATCAGCTCCTGCAGACTTAGCAGCGTGAATCAACCTTCTAGCAACATGCATATCGCCATTATGGTTCTGACCTACTTCAGCTATTATTTCTGTCACTCGTTACTCCTTCGTCGTCATTGCGAGCCCGCCCCCGTAAGTAGCGAGGTGTGGCGACCGAGGACGTAATGTCCGAGGAAGTGCCGAACCCTCCGGGTTCGGCCAATCTCAGTCTTTGGGATTGCTTCGTCGACACTTCGTGTCTCCTCGCAATGACGATAACGTTCTCTGTCATTTAACATCTAATGATACCTCTCCATCCACATATTGAGCATTATGTAAGTAAAAATGGTGTGACCATTGAGTCTTATTTTGTCATTTAGCATCTCTGTTGCAACGCGTACGCTATCCTTATGAATAATGCCATTTTTATATAAAGCTGATTCTTTAGAGAATGTATGGCCCATCATATCAGACCATTCACCTTTTAACCAGTGATCTACGGGAACATTAAATCCATGTTTTGGCCTATTAGTAACTTCGCTTGGTAAGATATCCTCAAAAGCCTTTCTGAGCGCCCATTTTAAGGTACCGTTCTTTGACATATGGCTGTAACGCAATTTATCTGAATGCGATAGAATAGAGGGCGCCACATACGGCGATCTACCTTCTACTGAATAAGCCATAGTCATCCTATCCACCTTCTTAAGCATTTCATTAGGGAGATAGAAACACCTATCTTGCCTAATATAATCTTCATCATTCCATCGCTTATCTGGGTTAAACTCCTGAAAAAATCTAGGGGATGGTTCTCTTTTTGAAAATGGTTCCCTTGAAAAGATAGCCTCTTTCTCATTTTCTGAGGCATAGTAATGCCAAGCCCATTGGCGCTTATGCGCATCAAAGCTTGATAAATGTTTTAATCTCTCATCTAAGCTTAAACCAAAGTTCTGAAAAGAAAGATTATCGACCCCGCCGACTGGGTTGCCGCTCATCTTCGCAACTTCATTAATATGCCTATACCATGAATAGCCCCCAAAGCCCTCATCTGCGCCGTCCCCAGAAAGTAGAACCTTTATCCCCGCCTCTCTGGCTGATTTTGCTACAGCCAATATACCAAGGCCTGATGATACAGCAAAAGGCTGATCACCATTCTTGCAGAAAGTATCTAAAAGATCTGAGAAAGTATCCGCATACACCTTAACTGTATGGTGTCGTGTGCCAAGCTTTCTTGCATACTCTTTGGCATAAATTGATTCATCAGCTGTTCCGTGATATGGGTCGGTGAGATCTTCAAAACTGATAGTAAACGTATCCAATCTATCGAGATTCTTTGCCGCTATGGTAGTAACTATTGATGAATCCAGGCCACTACTTAAGAAGCTGCCAATATTCACATCAGATAATAATCGGCTTTTGATAGCATCTTCTACAACACTACGCGTCTCTTTAATAACTGATTCATCAGAAAGGTCTATTTCCCTGGTATTAAATTTATTTTCAAAACGTTTTATGGTAGTGTCTGAATCATCCGCTATCAACATATGGCCTGGTAATAAAGCGTGGATCGACTCATAAATAGTATTGGACTCCGGCACCCATAGGAATGTTGGAAAATCCCATATAGCCTGATAATTAAACGCTAGATCAATCCCTGGAAAACATTTGAGCGACTTTATCTCAGAAGCGAAGGCTATGCCATTATTTGGAAGCTTTGCGTAATATAAGGGTTTTTCCCCAGGAATATCTCTTGCTAGTATTAATTTCTTCTCTTTCTCTATCCAAAGAGCTATGGCAAACATGCCATCTAATTTCTCAAAAAGTTCTTCCTTATACTCATCATATAGATGGCAGATAACTTCACCATCAGAATGGGTTTTGAATTTATAGCCTTTGGATTGGAGATCTTTACGAAGCTGGGGAGAATTATAGATCTCTCCATTATAAAGAAGCGCTACAGATCTATCCATATTGTAGAGAGGTTGATCCCCTGTTTTTAAATCATTAATTATAAGCCTGCGCATGCCAGCTGTATAATCGCCAGATGAATAGAAGCCTTCTGAATCAGGTCCCCTGTGGTATAAGGCCTGGACCATATTCTTTATTACAGAGTCATCAACTCTTTTATCTGTTTTAAAACCGGCTATTCCGCACATTGTTAGTACCTTGTTCGAACGTTTGTATCTCGTATCTAGTATCTCGCATCTCGTCTATTGATATTGAGTTGTTATATGATTTTCAACAATATCAAGTATGTCTTTGGACTTAAATTTAAATTTATCCTTTAGCTCACCTGCAACATGCCTAGCTCTCTCAATATCATCAGGGTAATCTATAGTAAGATTAAAATCCTTCATAAAATCCCTATTCAAATCTTTATCGAGTAATCTAATATTAAAATGATGGCTGTTCTTTATAATAAATCTGGTAACATGCTCTAGATCTTCTCTATTAAAGGTAAGGTCTGAGGCCTTTTGCAGGGCTTGCCTTGAGACCGCTTCAGAATAGAAAGCCGAAGCGCACTTAACCCTGTCTACAGAGACATAATCTAGGCCTTCGGTTATTACGGTCTTTAGAAACTCCTCTGCTAGGTCGATATCAACAAACGGAGTATCGCCCCCGACTCTGACTAGGTAATCCGCTCCTACATATTCCGCTGCCTTAAGATATCTCTCAAGCACATTATCCAGGCTTCCTCGCACTACAGTATAATTATTTTTCTTGCAATAATCATAGAGCTTATCGTCTGAGGAATCTTCTGATGTCGCTACGCAGACCCTGTTTATATTTGAGGTCTTACAGCGTCTATAAACAAATTTGATAAGCGGCATACCGCCAAGCTTGGCCATCATCTTCTGCGGAAATCTGCTTGATGACATACGCGCCTGTATTACTATTGCGCCTTTCTTAAGCTTATCAGCCATAACGCTTCCTTTGCTTAAATGAGTTATTGACTATCTAAATCGTGAGCCCACCTTCTACCCTTATTATACGCCTTACCTACCTTATTCTCTAATTCAGGCGATACAAGGCGAAGAAGCTCCTTACCCATTATTCTGTACTGCTTACCAACTTTGGCGCTACGAATAATACCTTTTTTGATAAGGCGCATGGTGGTAGAGGAACTCACCTTCAGGAGTTCTTGCGCCTCCTGAGTAGTGTAGACCTCGTTTGCCTTGATTTCCATAAACAACTCCTGTTCTTATTAGAAAAATTCTAAATCCTAAACACTAAATCCTAAACAAACACTAAATTCTAATTCTCAAAATTCAAAACCTAAGTTTAGATCATTTAGTAGTTTGAATATTAGAATTTGTTTAGTGCTTAGACATTAGAGCTTAGGATTTAACATTTTGCTTTAACCTCTTGTTTTATGAGATTTTAGCAAAAAATGCTGTAAATGTCAACAATAATCATTAATAGTCACTAATAGTCATTAGTAGTCAATAGAGTTACAAGTTATGGGATAGTTCTTATAAATCGCTTACCAGATAAGATTATGATTCAGGGCCCTTTTGGATATACTCATATACGCAGTCGGCGGCTTTCTTATGACCTGCTCTGTTAAGGTGGCCATCTATAGGATAGTAAAACATCTCTCTGGACTGCTTAAAGAAAGGCAGTAAATCCAGGTATCTTAAATTTAACTCGCCAGCTATTGAGCTCAAAACTCTGTTTGGTTTATCTAAATCCCAGATCTCTGGATCGAGCCTTACACCGTCTGCCACCTGAGCAAGATCAGGTATAGCAACAACAACAAGTTCAAAGCCCTGTTCTTTTGATCTTACCGAGATATCTTTTAAGATCAGTCTTACTCTCTTGACCTTGGCCAACATTGTTTTAGGATATTTCCTCAAATATATCTCACCAGCGCTTCTTAAGCCTAATCTGATCAAAAGCATGTTTAGCTTAGATGTGGTATCCAGCCTCGATTTGAACCATCTACATAGATGTGAATTTAGAAAGATATGCTCTTTTACATTCTTTATATGTGAGACAAATGAAGGCCCTGATTCGATCTTGATCGCAGGCGCTGAGCCTTTTTTCACGCTCTGGCCAAAATCATTAGTTACAGCAAAGAAAACGATCAGCAAATCCGGCTTAAGAGGTAATACTACATCCTCAAACAACAAGAAGTATCTATCGATATCATAACCAAGAACACCGATATTAATCGTCTCCTTATTAAGCCTATCTCCCAAGATCTTAGTAAAGGTTTCATCATCATTGACACCATAACCAAAGGTCATGGAATCACCCAGACACACTATCCTGTAACCACTCTTGGCGCCTATCTCTTCCCCGCGAAATCCCAGCGAGTTTATGCGAAACTTTATATTGAATTCATCCCTTACTACATCACCGCTAAAATTCGGCTTGAGTTTTAAGCCATATCGCTCACTCTCTACAAGCGCTTCAGATGGAAATTTTGACATACGCTTACCATTCATGGACCCCGATAATCTAAGTGTCGTCTCCATCAACAACACCATAATAAGTACGCTAAAAAACAGAAGGCAAGTGTTTTGAAGTAACCTTTTAAGCATAATAAACCTCTATGATCTTAATTTGTAAAGTTTATATTTAATATTCTGCGATGACTTATGAGCATATTCACAAGTAAAAATCTCATCGAGATACTTATCAACAAATGATTTATTACTCAATAGATCGGGTAAGGTGTTTTCGGAAAATTCGATCTTTATGCTAGACCTACCTGAGCCCCGCGACTCTATATATAAAATGTGGGTAATACCAAGTGATTTAAGATCGGGAATGATCTCATCCACAGTTCCTAGATCATATCTCTCATCAATCCTGTACATCTCCTCATCTACATATTGCCTGTTAAGATAAAGGCTTCTGACTTCTCCAACTAGCATGATCTTTGACCCTAAAGGGGTATTCTCATTTATATATTGAAAAACCTTAAAGGATCTATCTTGCTCAATAAGATATTGATCTGCATTCGCTTTCTTGCCAAAGAAGCCTAGTTCCTCTCTGTTATAATAGAAACAGAATAACAAATTGATCATAAGAAAGATATTAAACATAATAGACCCGATTCGGCCGAATCTTTTACGCTCATAGCATATATCCCAGACAATATACCCTAGTAATAACGCCAATAACGGTATTATGGGCAATACAAACCTGATCGCTGGAAACGCAAAGAACCATAGCGTAAAGAAGCCGACTGTAAACAAGATGAGAGGCCAGATAACACTGTATGGTCTTTTAATAAAAAATATTCCCGGTAAAAAGGCGAGATAGATAGGTCCAAGCTGACTCTCCCCGCCAGAAAAGATCCTCTGCGGAAAGTAGGTTAGCCGCCAGGGTAACAGTATGAAATTCAGAAAATTTTTTTTCGCCAACGGTATGAATTCTCTTACTACGCATATCATGCCAAGATCATACCATCCGCTCTCCCCTATATATTTTACATATAAGGGATAGAATAAATTCCCCTCGTATATAAGAAGGCGAATATAATAGGGCAGCATCACGACTCCGGAAATAAGAGAAAATAGTATAATGCTTCCGAGAATATGGCCCCTTTTCTTTTCTCTAATCGCTAAAAAGACTATTGATATAACTATCAAAAAGGGTATAACTAACCCCGTATATTTTATGTCAGCGCATATGCCTGAGGTGATCGCGGATATTATAAGCCACCTCTTGTTTTTGCTAGAATTCCATAATAATATTGAATAGAGACTCAAAAATGTAAAGAATGTCCACCCTATATCAACATTTGCGTATGTCGCCTGTGTGTATAGGCCGGGTGTTATAAAAAATAGCGCCATTGCGAGAAAACCTACTTCCCTATTCATAAAACGCTTGCCAAAGAAATATAGGCCACCCGCGCAGAATATCGCCATTGTAAAATTGAACATTTTAGCCAGAAGCATATTGTTCACTAAAAAAGAGAGGACAAAAAACATATGCATAAAAAAGGGCCAAAGGGACCTTGCTGTATATGGAACGGGATTAATGCTATGATTTTGCGCAAAGTACTTTGTAATAGGGAGATGATATATAAGCGCTTCGTTTCCTTTGATAGGCGCAAGCGCCCCAATAAAGGTAATTACGATAACTATAAGTAAGAACAAAAGAATCGGCTTAAAAAACTTGTTTCTGAAAAAGAGAATAGCTGCTCGGTATGTACTGTGTAGATCATCCAACAATAGTGGAATTTCCTTTAAAGATAGCAGCGCTGGTATTAATATCACGGCAGCTGCTGCCACAAGGTATAGACAATTAGAAAGACCCAGGAAAAATATCAGGAAAGATATCAGCGCTGCCCCAAAAGCAAACGAGAAGACTATCCTCTCCCCTGCGCTGAGCTCATCAGAAACTCTAGCAAGCCTGGCTATCTTATAGCCTATAATTAAGGCTATTAAAATAAATCCTATAGTTTCAAATATGGTCACAAAATATATCATGGCATTTTCTCACGTCATTGAGGAGGCGCGAAGTGCCGACGCGGCAATCTCAATGGTAGAGATTGCTTCGGCCTTACGGCCTCGCAATGACATCCTTTATATTGTACAAAACATAAAGTTTAACATAAGCAATAAATACGATCATTGTCCAAATAAGAAATATTATTTTTATTATCTTTTCTTTCATGATCTTACCTTGAAAAGTTATCCACATTTGTAGCGCACCCTTAAGGGTGCGCTACTTATCCACAAAGCTATATCTTTTTATTTCTAAAGTCGTATATAAATATAGAATAGCCTGCCTTGGCATCAGGCTTATTCTTATCTGCCCACTCAACACCATCTATATGATTTGCGCTTATAGCATAAACCTCTCTACTTGGCTCTATCTGATCCGCTTCTGTGAGAGAGTTATATTTTATTCCATAATATTTGGGATCTGCTGTACCAAAGTATGAGAGTTTAATCTTCTTAATATTGTTCTTTTTAAGATATGCTGCTAATAATGGTAGATCCTGACCATAATCTATATTGGAATCCCTAAGAGATCTCCAGCCATTGTCAGCTCCGCCTGCAAACTGATTGAAATACGATATGTAGTTAGGATATATAGCTAGGGCTTCCACAGCATACCAGATACCGAATATTATAAGAGCTGCTGAAAGTAAGAGCTGTTTTTTTATTTTCACACTAGCAATCCTTGATATCAATATAAAGATAATCGGATATATGGGCAGTAGGTATCTGACACTAAGCTGGAGCCTGGTCATTAGGCTTGCCGCGATAAAACCTGCTAAAAATATAATTAATATGCGTACTGCCCATCTCTCTTTGGCCTTTAAACCAATACCTAGTAGTATTGACAAGGCTATGAGCAATAGCGTAACAATCGGGGTCTTTAGTAAGAAGACAAATATATAATAATACCACCAGCCCCTATTTGATCTTTTGCCGAATAAATATGTACCATAATCCTTAACAAAGACCATGTTGGTCTCTGAAAGTATATTCATAAGATAGGTCGCAAATGGCACCGGAACATTAAGGGCAAACTCTATAACCTTCTCCTTCGTCCTGTTGCTATCTGGACCGAATATCTTATCTACTCCCTTATCTAAATAAGCTATCTTCTCATGAACATCTATATCATTCTCAAGTAATGGTTTAACCTCTCCTAAATAGACAGTAAATATCGTAGCTGCGCAAATTATAAATATCAGAACAAACGAATCCAAGTATCTAAGCCTCATGCCTCTGCTCTCGATGACCTTCCACAGTATAATGATTAAAAAAACAGGTATAAGCAATAATGCGCTCAATTTAGAAGTAAGGGCAAGGCCCAGAGCGATACCTGCAAATATAACATTTTTCCAAGTATGTTTTCTAAGGAATTTGTAGTACCTGTATATAGCAAAGAGAATCAAGAACGAAGCGCCTATATCAGGTGTAACGAGCCTGGAATAAGCGATAATATTAGGTGAGAATGAATATAAGAATAACGCGAATAAGCCAGCTCCTCTTCCATAGAGTTCCTTTGCAAAGATAAAGACAAGCAAGCCGCAAAGAACTGAAAGCGCTACCATCGGAACCCTAGACCAAAAAACTAACTGATCCGCGGTCTTATTAGCCCTAAATAGAAACTCATATCCGAACGTCACCCTATCTATATTCTTCCAAGATGGATGCTGCAGCGGTAACTTTGGATTTAAAGCAAGCAAGGGTAATGCAGCAAGTTCTTCGGTTAATGGCGGTGAAGTAGAATTTAGCCTAAAATCCCGCGTCTTTAAGAATGAATACCCCATGCCTATATGGTGGGAAACCTCATCACATACCGGCGATTTCACCCTCATACTCATCACGCACTGCAGCGCCAGCACAATCAACAGAATAACAACTATTGGGGACGGTCCTAAAGGGGACAGGTCTGAGCACAAAAAATGCCATATTTTCTTCATTTTATTCTCTTTTAACATATAATTTCAAAAAAACGTTAAATTTAACCAAATTTTCAAGCTCAGACCTGTCCCCTTTGTACACGTCCCCAATTACGTTTTTTTGCAGACGTATACGACATGTGATAGGGGTACAAGTTTGTGAGCAGGAACGACCTGCTCAGTCTCAAATCCTACTTTTTTAAAGAGTTCTTTGAAGTGTTTCTGTGTTCTATAGAAGAACCAATCTCCTATATATAATGTCGCGTCTACGCATATGGTAAAGAGAAACTTCCAGAGCGGCTTATTGTCTATCTCAACCACTATGAGCTTTCCGCCTTTCTTAAGTTTCTTATACGCCTCCTTCAAGAGCCTGTGCTGTTGATTATAGGAGTGTAAATGATGCAAAACGTGAAAGAGTATGACACAGTCACAATCGGTCATATTTAGTTTAGTGATGTCACTGTTTATGAATTTAACATTTTCTACGCCTTTATCAGCATACTGAAGCTTTCTCTGATTCAGCTCGATTCCCAGCACCTCCCTGCCTGATGAAGTCAGCCCTAAGAGATTAGGAAAAAAACCATACCCGCAGCCGAGGTCCATGATCTTCCCCTTCTTCGGCACTAACCTCTCAGTCAACTTATAGGGGGCATGAAAGAACCTGAAATATGTGAACATTGTCACATATCCTAAATTATGATATAGAACTCTTGTCTTTCTCGTGTGCGACAACCTATGGCCTCCCCTTGTTCTTGCCCCGTACCAAATTTTGCTTGTTCTAGGTGCTGCCCCGCAACCAAATTTTGCTTGCATGGGTTCTGCGCTTAAATTTGGTTCGGGGTGCTGCTTATAAATTTGGTTCGGGAGCTTGCCCCGTACCAAATTTTGCTTGTATGGGTTCTGCACTTAAATTTGGTTCGGGGTTTCTTGTGCCTGACATAATATCTATTCCTGAAAAAATGAGGGCTTATATTCAAAAACTACCTTATGCTTTCCCTTCGATACCTCTATCGCCTGAACCAAACCCTGAACTTCTATTATTTCAGATTCAACTCCATTAATATAGGCCTTCCAGCCAGTAAAATAGTTCTCAGAAAATACTACAAAACCATCTCTCCCTGCGTCTACGTCAACTTTGGCATACCCGTCCCTATACTCTTTTAAGGTAAGGTAGCTCTTTGGACCTTTCTTTATATTGCCCTCTATCCTATAGGTAAAGAAGATTCTTGGCAAAAAACTGAGCATCTTATATAGATGAACTCTATTGTCAGTCACTACCCTCTTTAAAAACCTATATGTTAGATCTCTTGATGAGATTATATATTTTACATTTAATAAGCGAAGAGCGCGATAGTTCCCAGCTATTGCGGTATCTTCTGGGGATAGCAGCCCAAGTGAATCATCCACAACCGCTAATGGCGATAAATTTTGCTTATAATCACTTTGAACCAAAGGCGAATAAGCGCCGATACTATCAATATTATATAATATATTGGAATTGGGTCGCGCCCACCATGGCATATAATCATCCTTAAGCCCAAATGGATATATCCTGAATAAGTCCTTATCAGACCTAAGCACATCCAGGATCTCTTTATGAGCTGGTCTAATATAAGAGAATGGCTTAATATTACCTCTAAAACCTATTCCATAGAAACTGTATATAAATATATCGAGGATGAGTAAACAAAGTATGGGTTTTTTTAAAGACTTTAGACTCTTTCTTCGTTTTAATATTATAATAGATACCGCAAGTCCTATAAGAACCAATAGGAGTGAAAAGAATACAAACTTATCATTTACATATGTTCCTTTAACTATCACATAGTAGAGGTCTTTTGCCTTATCCATATATACTGATATATCATACCTATGATGAGCCTTACCAACTACATATTTTTTTGCATAACTCTGTATCAACAGAATTATCTTTTCACCAAAATAGTAGAATACTATCTTCGCGATTGAAAATATAAATAGTGAGCATGATAGTATCATAGCAAAGATACGCGCCGCGATCCTCGCCCTTGCCTTATTAGCGTTATCAAAGAACCTTGAAAACCCTAATCCTGATAATACAGAGAGCGCGAATAGACCAAAGAAGAGAAATTTTGAGGGATTTCTAAAACTGTAAAACTTAGTTACCTTTAAGAGAAGTACGTACAACGGGTTATATTTACCTAATGCCCCAAGGAGCGATATAGCCGCGACAATAAGCAAAGGTCTGATCTTGGGGGATACCTTTACCTCGGATATCGCGTAGATCAAAAAAAGTATTCCAAATACACCTATATAAAAATGAGCGCCCATAAAGCCCATCCATCTGGGAAATATCGCGCTTAAAAAGCATGGAGGAGGAAATGAATGCCACAGCGCGAAGCCTAAGGTCGCGCCAGACCTCCCTGAAGCCTGAGCTAAGTTATAGGTCAACGCGAGTTGGGGCGCTGAAACTAAAAATGCGGATAGGGTAAATGTCGCAATGGATAATAAAGATACCTTTAAGGGTATCTTGTTGATTCTGAAACCATATAAGATATAGATTATATAGAAAACGCACGAATAAGCCGCGAGCTGCAAGAATCCCGCTAAAAACTGCATTCCCGCGACAATACCACAAAGAATTACAATTAAGAATTTTCTTGTGTCAATATAGTGTTCGATTAGCAAAAGCACTAAAGGAAACCAGATTAGTGTTCTTAGCGTAATTATATTATAGAAACAGCCGGCATAGGCTGAGCCGAAACAGAATAAAAGCGCGGCAACAAATCCCCCACCTTGAGTAGCGCCCATTCTCCTGGAATATAAATAGGTAAAAAGGCCGGCTAAAACAAAATGAAGTACTATAGAATAGTTGTATGCAACCTTAAATGGCAGGAGAAAGAACAGTAAGATATTTAATGGATAGAAACCGCCTACCTGGCCTTCAGCCATTAAGGGAAATCCACTCTGAAAATACCTTGTCCAGAAAGGGAATTGAAAATTCTTTATAGCTTCAGAGTAGACCTTACTCCATGGGTAAAATTGAACTAATGAATCCCCCGCTATAAATCCCGAACGCATAAAAATAAGCGGCGATAGAAATACGAATAAGATAATAGAAAAGGCAATAATAAATTTTAAATGGTTTTTCACTTTTATTCTACTCTGTAAATCTCTATATAGGGGCCGGACTTTCTTCTTGAAAACAACTCCCTATCATCGATAGGCATGCATGTCACATCAATATCATCATAGGGACGCCTGAAACCAGCTCCAATATATGGGTTAAAGGCAGCTATAGGTCTACCAAAACGCTGGAGATCTTTTCGCAGCTCCTGCATACCCTCGGTCTTGGTCATATTATTAAATACAACGTATTCTATCGCATGTTTAGAAAGCTCTTCTCTTGAATTTCCAATAAAGGGCCAGAGATTTAGGAACTGCCCCTTATTTTCATCTCCCGCGCCAAGATAATAGACTTCAAATGTCTTGTCCGCCTTAAAGGCCTTAATCTGAAGGTCTAATTTTCTACTCTTTAGATCTTTTAATTCAGGCTGATTTTTAAGGATCGCCTGCTTCTGATAAAGCTGACTCTTCGTTTGCCTTAACTGCGGTATAAATGATGTATTATCCATGGCAATCTTACTAGACATTGGCAGATTCTTGTCTATCCATTCGAAGGCCTCTGTGCGTGTATCTTTATTAACAAAGAGCATATCTGCTTTAAGAGATTTTCCAAGAGTAGGAACTAATACAAGTAATGTCATAGTAAAAATTAAAACGCGCGGTGAGTTAGATTGTTTAATAATGTAATCGAATAATAAAAAACCCGCTCCGATTGAAATAAAAGGTACAAGCACAAGAACATATCTTGAATGAAGTTGACTCATAAATATTAGATGAATGAAAAAAATAATAGGGAAAGATAAGATTAAAACAGACTCTTTAGATCGCCTTGATAAGAATATAAACAACCCCGCTGTTCCAAGCACTGTTGTGAATATCCCTATACCTTGAAAAAGAGAATACCTTATATGATGAAAGAAACCTATATAATTTCCGTTAATTCTCTCTCTTATAGAGAGTAAGAAAAATCTAAAATCCAGTAACGCGTATGGGTTACAAACAATAAACGCCAGGCTCATGACTCCGATTGAAATAATCAAGGCCTTGCTAAATATAATAGACTTTGGATTTCTAATATTATTAGCGAATATATGGGCTAAGAAGAATGGCACGACTAATATGGCGGCATTATACTTAACAGCTATTCCTATGCCTATGGAAATCGCGCAGAGAATATAGTTGCGTATACTCGGGGTTTTAGCCATAGATATTATCGCCAGATAAGCGCAGAGTATAAGCATAACTAAAAGATTATCCGTATAGATATAATGCGCGTTTATCACATTTAAGAAGGCAACCGCCATCATTAACGCGGAGTAGAGCGCTGCCTCAAAAGAGAAGAATTTGCGCGCAAGGCGATACGTAAGATATATACTGATAATACTCGGCAGGAAGCCTATGGCAAGCCGCCCTAAAAGATAAAACGAGCTAGGGTCTCTAAAAAAACTTATAGCAAATGCTTCGGTTCCATTAATAAGACCAAATAATATAAGAATAGTGAATTTGATTCCATAGAAAAAAAACAATATATAAGATGTGAGTGGAGGTATTATAAAAAAGTGAGGATTCAGATCACCGCTTCCATAGGCAAGGGCATGATTTACTACTATAGGCTCATCCTGGTGATATAGAAACGGAAGACCAAAATCTATACCCCAGAGCCTCAATAAGATCCCTATAAGAATTACGGCTGTTAATAATTCTGTTCTTTTAGACACCATTATGCAATCTCTTTATCCTATAGAGATCCTTAAACATTATACAGGAATCATATACAGGATTTACCTTGCTCAAAGGGGAATTTATCCATACCACAGGCACTTCTTTTACCTTGTAGTTCAATTTCTTAGCAAGATATAAGATCTCAACATCGAACGCAAAACCGTCTACTTCAACCAAGCTGGCGATATCTTTTCCTGCATCAGATCTAAATAACTTAAAACCACATTGAGTATCTACTATACCATCCAGTACGATATGCTGCACAATAAGGTTAAATGCCTTACCCATCCATTCCCTATAAAACGGCTGGTGTACCTTTACATCAGAACCTCTTATAGATCTAGAACCTATCGCTATATCAAACCCTGACCTTATATAACAAAAGAGCTTCTCAACCTCTTCAATAGGGGTTGATAGATCGGCGTCACTAAATAATATATAATCACCAGCGCAGGCGCGCATCCCCCTTTTTACTGAAAACCCCTTGCCCTTATTCTCCCTGTTGCTCAATATATGGAGCTTGCCAACATCATGAAGTGAGCTTCCCAGGGCTACCTTCTTAGTATCATCTACTGAACCATCATCAACGACAATAACCTCAAATTCGTATTTTTTTGTATTAAAATACGAATGAATTTTACTCAAGGTAGCAGGCAATCTCTCCTGCTCATTATACGCAGGTATAACTATAGATAATTGCATTAATATCAGAGGACCTTTATGCTGCGGTGTTTGTTAAGTGGCCTTTTGATATATCCTTTCTTCTCTAGAGCGAGAAGTTTGTCGACCGCGCTCTTGTAGGATATAATCTTGCAGCCATCCTGTATCTCTCGAATATAGGGGGATTCTTTTTTATCTTTCATATACCCCTTAATAAAATCGAGCACTATCTTCTGCCTCTTAGTCAAAGTAACCCTTCCCATAAGAACCTCCTTAGCCTAAAAGAGCGTGTAAATAAATGGCGCTGTGGCAGATGATTCAGCAAAGATAATAAGCAGACCAAGTAAGAGCAACATTACAACTATAGGTGCCAACCACCAGCGTTTCCTTACTCTTAAAAAATCCAATAGATCCTTTAAAAAAACCAGTATTGCTTTCATTTTTTTAGGTAAAATAAACTTTTTCAAGATACCCTCCTTAGAAAAGTGTATAAATAAATGGGGCTACTGCAGATGACTCAGTAAGCGCAAACAACAAACCGATAACCAGCAGCATTATAACGATTGGGAGCAGCCACCATCTCTTCCTAGCTTTAAGGAAATCCCAAAATTCTTTCAATACTCCTATTTTACTCATACACCCCCCTACATGATATTGTTAAGAGATATGATCTTCCGCGATTAAAACTGCTTCTGATATTGAGAACTATCTTCTTCGGATACTGCCTTCTTTACCCAGTAGGATTTCCTGCTTCTTTCGATCTCTTTTTCTAGGGATTGCTTTCCAAATAATCTTCTTATCAGTCCGATAGGCATAATAACCAGAAAGAAAACGATTGATAAGGCCAATCCCGTGAGTACAGCGCCTATTGTCTCTGTTATCTTCTTAAAAGTGTGGGGAAAGAATCTAGTCATAGTAAAAAAGAAGATTGAAAGAATATATGCTATAGCAGAAAACCCGGCATGCCCCCTATAAAGATGGAGCGTACCGACAAGAGTAAATATTATTGCGGCAATAATTCCTGATTTTCGTATTTTTTTTAATTCAGTCTGGTTCAAATTCACTCAGGTCCCCTACCTTTATTTCTGAATCCTTCTGTTTTCTCTTGTCTAGTAAAAAACTACCCATTATCAGATAATCCATATTTGTTCGCATAAAACACTCATACGCATCCTTGGGTGTACATACTATAGGCTCACCTCTGACATTAAAGGATGTATTGATTACGACAGGGCAATCGGTCAGCTTATAGAACTCATTTATCATATCGTAATAGAACGGGTTATCCTCTCTCTTTACGGTCTGCACTCTCGCGGAGTAATTAACATGCGTAACAGCAGGTATGCTAGAGCGCTTAATCTTTAACTTATCTATACCAAAAAGTTTCTTCTCTTGGTCTGTAAGCTCTATACACTTATCACTCTTCACTGGGGCGACCAAAAGCATATAAGGACTTTCTTTGTCAAAATCAAAATATTCAGAGACCTTATCTTTGAGAACTGTCGGAGCAAAAGGCCTGAAAGACTCCCTGAATTTAATCTTGAGATTTATTAAAGACTGCATATCAGAAGACCTGGGATCACCTATAATTGAGCGACTTCCTAAAGCGCGCGGGCCATACTCCATGCGTCCCTGAAACCACCCTAATACCTTTTCATCAGCAATAATATGAGCCCCGCGAGATGCAATCTCAGAACTCTCCAACCTCTCATAGATAATCTCATTTTCCTTAAGGTAGTCTTCTATCTCTTCATCCGAAAAGCTCGGCCCTAAGAGAGAAGCGCTCATAGAATCTTTCTTCTCATCAGCTACTCTCTCTTTTTTAAGATATTTATGCCAAATAACGAGCGCTGCCCCTAAGGCCCCGCCTGAATCTGTAGCTGCTGGCTGGACCCAGATATTATCAAAAGGCCCCTCTCTTAAAAGCTTACCATTGGAAACGCAATTTAACGCAACTCCTCCGGCCATACATAGATTCTTCTGACCCGTCTCTCTATGTATATGCTTGGCCATCTTAAGGATTATCTCTTCTGTAACAGCCTGCACAGAGGCAGCCAGATCCATATGCCGCTGTTGGATCTTATCCACTTCAGGCCTGCGTGGAGGCGCACCAAAAAGTTTATGGAATCTGCTATTGGTCATTGTAAGCCCAGTGCAATAATTAAAATATCTCATATTCAATCTAAATGAACCGTCTTCCTTGATATCTATGAGTTCTTTTCTAATTAGATCCGCGTATCTTGGTTCACCATAGGGAGCAAGCCCCATTAGCTTGTATTCACCGGAATTTACCCTAAACCCTATATAATAGGTAAAGGCTGAGTAGAGAAGGCCTACTGAATGAGGAAATTGCAGCTCTGATAGTATTTCTATTTTGTTGCCAGATCCAACCCCATAGCTTGCAGTGGCCCATTCGCCTACTCCATCAACTGTCAATATCGCCGCCTCTTTATAAGGCGATGGATAAAATGCGCTTCCAGCATGAGATTCGTGATGTTCAGGAAACAATACATCTCCATGGCAACCAAGCTTATCTTCTATGAAGCTTTTTATGAAGAGCTTTTTCTTAATCCAGGGAGGCATTGCAATAAGAAAGGATTTGATGCCAAAAGGCGCATAGCTTAGATATGTAAAAAGCAACCGTTCGAATTTCACAAATGGCTTATCATAAAAAGCAACATGATCCAAATCAAATTCCTTGATACCGGCCTCTTTTAAACAGTATTGAATGGCTAATTCCGGGAAGTTATAATCGTGTTTCTTGCGAGTAAAGCGTTCCTCTTGTGCTGCTGCAACTATCATACCATCCTTAAGCAGCGCAGCCGCGGAATCATGATAGAATGCGGAAATTCCTAATATGTAAGTTGGTTTGGTCATGACTTGCGAAAGTAAAAAATAATGTTTTAGTTACCAGTTGCCAGTATACTTGAGAAACCAGTAACCAGTTGCCAGTAACCAGATCGGGTTAATAACATGTTTCTTCTGGTTTCTGGTTACAGGTTTCTGGTAACTCAAATGCTCTGGTATCTTCTGGTTTCTGGTTACTGGTTTCTGGTTACTTTACTCACATATAGCCTAAGCTCTTCAACTGCTCCTCAACCTTCTTCTTATCTTCAGGGCTAAGCTCTTTTTTCACAGGGAGATCTTCCAAGGGGTGTTTGGGTTTGCCCCAATTGATATTATTCCAAATTCTTTCGTGCATATAGTAGAAGAATAGCTTAATAATCAGGGCCAGAAAACCTATCTCAAGTGAGAGTTTAATCTCTTTGGTAAACAGGTATACTAAAACCATAGTTGTAAGAGTGGCTATTACTCTCCAGGAAACCGCCTTTATCACACTTCTGGCATGCCATTCTTTCATACGCTCTCCTTCACCTTGGATAAGTAACTTTGGCTTCTTAAATACTCCATTACCTTAGCGCAGCTCTCCTCTAATGTCTCTTTGTCTGTTTCAATCACTAATTCCGGGTTCGGTGGATCCTCATATGGATCATCCACACCGGTAAAATCCTTAATCTCACCAGCAAGAGCCTTAGCATACATACCCTTAACATCCCTATTCTGACATTCTTCAATCGCACACTTCACAAATACTTCGATGAAATTGGTAGTATCCTCTCTAGCCTTTTGACGAGCGCCTATATAGGGTGACACAAATGAAACGAGTGTAGCAACGCCATTCCTGGAAAGTAGTTTTGCCACAAAAGTAACTCTCTCTATATTCTTATCGCGGTCTTCTTTTGAAAAACCCAAATCACGTGTCAGGCCCTGACGCACAATATCTCCATCCAGACGCTCTACATTCATGGACACTGCCTTAAGCTCCTTTGCTACCGCATCAGCCACTGTCGTCTTTCCTGAACAAGGCAACCCTGTAAACCATAGTGTGAATCCTTTACTATTACCCATTCTTTACTACTCCTCTCTCGTTCTAGTATTAAGTATTAAGTTGTAAGAATTAAGTAAAAACATAATCCTTGACCATTATTTATCAGTAGGCTTTATACTTAATACTTAGTACTTAATTCTTAATACTAAAGATGCTCTTACCTCTCATCTTATCTGGTATATCAACTCCTAATATATCAAGTACTGTTGGCGCAAAATCGAGGATACTAACTGTGCCCAAATCCTTGCATGCTTTATTCTTTGGGTCATGCATAATGAAGATTCCATCCCAATCATGCATAGAATCATCAGGACCGCTATCATTTTCACTTAAATACATAGATGGATGTCCAATGGTTCCGGCAGAACGCCAATTTATATCATCAAAATAGACGAAGAGATCCGCTGGATTACCATTGGCTATAGGATAAAGTTCTTCCGGCTTATAAACCTTTGTATCCCATGCCTCACCATTGGGTCCTTTTATATCAGCTATTTCTCTCTTAAGTTTATTGCACCACGCGTTATGCCGAAAACCAGGGATAGAGCCCTCCTTCTCCCTGCCTTTAATATTAAGAAATATCCTAGCATAATATCCGCCCCAGCCCCAGGCCTTTGTCTTTTTCCAATCAATATTTGCCTCATCCAGGCTTGACCCTGACCCAGGTTTCTCCTTAAGCGCTAGATAACCTTTATCAATTAACCACTGGTTTACACAGAACGCGCCTTTCATAGATTTGGCGCCATGATCTGATACCACAAATATAACAGTATCCTCATCGAGCATTCCTAAAAGCTTGCCTACGCGCTCATCCAGCATCTTATAATAATTGATTATCGCATTCTCATACTTATTCCCAGGTTCGTAAGCGTGGTGATTCTTATCATGAAACTTCCAAAAGCCATGGTGCGCTCTATCTACCCCTATCTCAACAAACATAAAGAACTGCCAGGGTTTATTTTGCAGAAGATACTCTATAGCGTTAAAATGCTGCTTTGTCATCTCATGGAGTCCATCAAGAAGGGTATCTCTATCATCAGTTCTAAATTTAACATCAAATTGGTATTTGCCAAATTTTGATTCTATCTCATCTTTTAAGCTTGTTGGATATGTATAATCTCTATCAGCATCCGGGGTCATAAAGCAAGAGATTAGATTGCCATTAATCTCCTTAGGGGGAAAGCTTGGGGGTATGCCCATCAGGCAGCTTTTCATATCTTTTTTTGCAATTATATCCCATATTGCAGGGGTATCTATCTTGTCAGAAAATGAGAGCTCGATATCTTTATATGAATTGCCCTTTCTATGCCTAAACCCATACAAACCCATATCACCGGCTGTTTGAGAGGTGACCATGGTAAGCCATGCTGGAATAGTGATCGGAGGATGGCAGGTCCTAAACTTGGCCTTAGAACCTTCATTGATAAGCTTGTTAAGGTTAGGGAATTCGTCAGCTCTATCAAATACTATAGATGGTGTCGCGCAGTCTAGGCCTATTACGAAGACTTTCTTCATGCATTACTCTTAGTAACCAGTTGCCAGTTGCCAGAAACCAGATCAGTTAATAGGCGTGCTTTTTTACGATAAATAATCAAATCTGTTTTTCTGGTATCTGCTATCTTCTGGTTTCTGGTTACTGGTTTCTGGTTACTCATTCAACATATGGACTCTTATAACTCACTATACATTTCGAAACTTCGGGACGCATGAGCTTAGCAGATGGAATCTTGCCCTTCTGCAGAATACCTCTGATATTTGTACCGCTGAAGTTCTCAAGATCAGATCCACTATGAGGGCAGGTCTTATCATTAGCAACTGTGCCGCAGACATTACACCAGAAGAATGACTTAAAGAAGATCGGTTTAATATCAATATCTGGAAACTCGTCAAATATCTTCTGCGCGGCAAATGGATGATAGAAATCTCCTACGCCAGCATGGTCTCGTCCGATAATAATATGCGTACATCCGAAATTCTTTCGTATTATAGCATGATGTATCGCCTCTTTAGGGCCAGCGTAGCGCATGGTCATTTGCAGAATAGACATAAATGTGTGATCCTTATGGTAATAATTCTTAGTTAAAGCCTCATACGTTTTTATAATAAGTTCGTCTCTATAATCGCCGGTCTTTTTCTTGCCTATGACAGGATTGATAAAGAGGCCATCGACATAAGAAAGGGCGTTCTTTTGCACATACTCATGGCCCATATGAGGCACGTTTCTTGTTTGAAACGCGACAACCCTCTTCCACCCCATTGAAGCAAACTTCGCTCTCGTCTCTTTCGGGGTAAGCGCATATTTAACAAATTTCGATTGAGGCTTCTCTATCACAGTAAGTTTACCACCTATAAGATAATCGCCCATGCTAAAAACCTTAGCCACTCCTGGATGAGACTTATCCAGGGTACCATATACCTTTTTAGCAAATGCCTTCTTATCGTATTTATAGACCTCATCAACATTCATAAGAGCAAGATCTTGGCCTTCCTCGTCCATGAGAACTAATTTTTTCTGTCTCTTTATCTCACTATATATAAACGATGGGACATCCAACACTATTGGAACTGTCCAGGCAACGCCATTAGGCAGCCGACTCTTGTTCAAAACTGAACTCAACTCCTTCTTGTTCAGAAATCCTTCCAAAGGACTAAATACGCCTGTTCCAATATTAAAAATTTCCTGGATATGCTCATTCGAAAGTTTGATCCTGTAAAGGTTTTTAGATTGAGCAATAATTCTCTTTCGTTCTTCACCCTTGGCGATCCTGTCTACGAGCTTTCCTCCGTGTGGTAAAATCATCTGTACTCCTTTAAATGAGCACATCCCGAAATTTCGGGATAAGTGCAAGTTTATTCCGAGGCCAATAACCTCACTTACTATGAGCAGAAGCTATAATAGCCGAGGGATCCTATTATTAGTATTACACAAGCTCAAATATTACCATATATTAATATGCGAGTCAACTCCAAACCACATTTCAGTATTACATTGTATTCTGGAATTGTATTAATAGATAGTATAAGATATTGCCATTAATAATATCCATCTGGGATCAAGCTATAGAGATATTTCAAAAAGTTATAATACCAATTAACGCTTGCGTCCTATCATTATATAGAAACCGCCTTCTGCGTTGCTGGTATATATTAATTTCAGTTGCACCAATAAGCACTCTAATAAATTTCCTTTAGGGCGAGACTTAAACAATCTTTCATTTCTTGTAAATGGTTCGTCAACTCTTGGTTTAGGTATACTATTTACAAAATCGAAACCGGTTTCCTCAAACCACCTCAAGACCTCCCCCATAGAGTGCTGTGATTCATGGGGATTCTTGTATTGATCTTTGAACCATGTCAGCTTTCTAAGGTCACCGACCTTATCTCCTCTTAATCGTGGATCTAGAAATTTAAAACGGTCACCAGTCATGTTAAAAATTAAGCGACGAATATTCGTGGTAACTCTACCGTACTTATTGTAAAGACCTATTATAATATAGCCTCCCTTTTTGACCAATTTAGCTATGGATTGGAACCCGCCAAAGGGATCCGCAGTATGATGCAAGACACCGATACTGATAACTATATCAATACTTTCTTCTTTGAAAATTGGCTTAAAAAGATTCATCTGATAAAAACCGACTTTCGACAAATTATTTTTATTCTTGAAATTATTAGCCAATCTTAAAGAGTTTAAGCACATATCAGCGCCAAAAACATTCCGATGAGACCCACCTAAGAAATTACTCAGCTGACCTGTGCCGCAGCCTACCTCTAATACCTTAGCATCAAGCGGAATCTGTTCGCTTAATAGGTAGGCAAATACTCCTTTCCGCGCTTTCTGAATAAGGTCATCTATATCCTCAAAATCCTCATAATTAGGAAATGGTGTTTCTTCATAGAAGGATTTCACCTCATCTGTAACATCTTTTCTCGATTGGTCTTGCTCGTTTGCGACAAATAGAAGCGGAATTCCATTATCAACATCATATTCCTTGCCGCAGTTTATGCATCGTACAGAGTTGGAAGTTGTTTCTAGGCCACCTTTGCATAACGGACACAGAAAGAATTCCAGATGTTCAACCATATGACTTGACATTTAAACTATCCTTAATTTCGTTGAATATAGTGTAATACTAACATAAGTGAACATCCTAGACAAGCAAAAAATGATAGCCTGTTAGAAATGGTAAGATAGATCGTACCCCTCTTAAGGCGAGAAGGTGTCGTGAGCTCCGCGAGCGACCCAATCTCAAACACATTTCGCGTGTAATGGGTGAGTCTTCATTGATTTGTTCCCTCTTGTCATCCCCACGTTCACTCACCCATTACCTTTACATTTTGCGAATTGTATTGACAAAATGTAAGATTAATGGTATATTGAGCAATCATGATAAAAAGAGAATTAAAATCTCATCTATTGCGTCTTGCAAAACAGTATCCTGTAGTGACCGTCACAGGCCCACGACAATCAGGAAAGACTACATTAGTAAGAGACGCCTTTCCTAAAAAGGCTTATCAGAGTCTTGAGAACCCTGATATTCGTAATATAGCTCAGACAGATCCTCGCCGTTTTCTGAGCCGTTTCCCCAAGGGGGCTGTTCTTGATGAAGTCCAACGCGTTCCTGAACTCCTCTCCTATATACAGACTATTGTCGATGAAAAAAAGAAAAGCGGTCTGTTTATTCTTACCGGAAGCGCGCAATTTACATTACTGCAAAACCTCACACAATCCTTGGCCGGAAGAACTGCTATAGTAAAGTTGCTACCTTTTTCATTATCAGAGGTGTCAACCATTATAAATAAGAAGGTATCATCTGAGAAATTCTTATATCAGGGTTTTTATCCTCGAATTTATGATAAAAAACTTAATCCCACTGAGGCCTTGAGTTTTTATGTCAGTACATACATTGAGCGTGATGTCAGAATATTGCTCAATGTGAAGGATCTAACTAAATTTGAAAATTTCTTGCGCCTTTGCGCGGCCAGAACCGGACAGATATTGAGCCTTTCAAGCCTTGGAAATGATTGCGGAGTTAATCATAATACCGTCTCAGCCTGGCTTTCTATATTAGAAGCTAGTTATATTC
>JBHPDT010000020.1:0-25572 GCA_042577545.1 Candidatus Omnitrophota bacterium
ACTGTCAAACTTTTTAGAGAATTTTCTTAACTCATCCAGAGGAACTGACGATAACCTAACGTTCTTCTCTTGCGCATATGTAACAATCTGCCCTGTTAGCTCATGCGCCTCAGAAAATGGGATATTCTTTCCTACTAGATAGTCTGCTAGATCAAGGGCAAATAGAGACGTGTCCGCCTCAAGACTCTTCTCGATACTTGCCCTGTTTACCTTCATAGTCTTGGTCAACTTCGCGAGAATCTTTAACCCATCTTCAGCAAGCCCAACAGATGCAAACAGGGGTTCTTTGTCAAACTGCATATCTCTATTGTAAGATAATGGTAACCCTTTCATCATAACCAAAACTGAGTTAAGATTCGCGTATGCCTTCGCGCAACAACCCCTTATCAGTTCAAGGCTATCTGGATTCTTCTTCTGGGGCATTATGCTTGAACCTGTGCAGAATGTCTCATGTATATCAATAAAGCCAAACTCGGACGTAGATAATAATATAAGGTCCTCAGAGAACCTGCTAAGATGCATAAACAGTACAGATATAGCATAAAGTAGATCTAGAACAAAGAGATCTATGGGCAGTACAAATCCGCTTCTTGTAAGGCAGCAGATCACAAGATGGGCAAAGCAGATAAAAGGTTAACCCCAAAAAATATTGGAAAATAATATGCATGATTTCAAGTATCGAAGGAAAAGACTCTATTGCGAATCTACAGATATACAAGAGATAGCGGAGAAGGTCGGGACGCCTCTTTTTATCTATAGTCATAAGACTCTAATAGAGCATTACAGAAAGATAAAAAAAGCCTTTGCTTATATGAAGCCTCTGATCTGTTTTTCAATGAAGTCAAATTCAAATCTTTCTGTTTGCAGGGCTCTTGTAAAAGCTGGAGCTGGGCTGGATATTGTCTCCGGGGGTGAACTTTTTAAGGCTGCTAAGATCAAGGCGGATCCTAAGAAGATAGTATATGCCAGCGTTGGGAAGACCGCTCTTGAGATCAGTAGGGCTCTTGATGCCGGTATCTTCTGTTTTAATGTTGAGTCTATACCGGAGTTGGTTGTAATTGAGAAGCTCTGCGTTCATAAGAGAACGAAGGCTCAGGTTGCGATAAGGGTAAACCCTGGAGTTGATGCGCATACACACCATTATATTACAACAGGTACGCAGGCTAATAAATTTGGCATTGATGAGAGAACCGCAATTAAGATATTTAATGAAAAAGATAAATTTCCACATCTTGATTTAGTGGGTATACATATACATATCGGCTCACAGATAACTGAGAGCGGCCCATTTCTTAAAGCAATTAAGAAGGCATCTGTATTAATAGAGACATTGCGAAGTTCTGGTCATATTATTACGCATCTTAATATAGGCGGAGGACTTGGTATTGTCTATAATAATGAGAAGCCTCAGACTGCGCAAGCATTCGCGCAGAAGGCATTGCCGCTTCTTAAGAAGCTCAATATTAAGCTTATTCTTGAACCCGGAAGATTTATATCAGGTAACAGCGGTATACTTGTAACAAAGGTTCTTTATGTTAAGAGGTCACCTGGAAAGAATTTTATTATAGTTGACGCGGGCATGAATGATCTTATGAGACCGAGTCTTTATGAGGCTTATCACGATATAGTGCCGCTGACAAAGTCATACTCCAGGCCTGTATATAAGGTCGATGTAGTTGGTCCAATCTGTGAAAGTGGTGATTTTCTGGCAAAGGGACGTTCTCTTCCGTCGGTAAGAGACGGGGAGTATCTCGCGGCTATGAGTGCCGGGGCCTATGGTTTTTCAATGTCGAGTAACTACAATTCTAGGCCTAGATGCGCGGAGGTATTGGTAATGGGCAGTAGATATTTTATAGTTCGAAAGCGCGAGAGTTATGAGGATCTGGTAAGGGGTGAGGTTGTGCCTAGGATATTACGATAGGTTTAAGTCGTAGGAGCGGCCTCTGGCCGCGAAAGATATAATTAATTCGCCGCCAGGAGGCGGCTCCTACGTCATGCGATAAGGAAGAGGCATTATGAGAGAGATTAAATTCAGTAAGATGGTTGCAACGGGTAATGATTTCATTGTTTTTGATAATCGTAGCTCGCGTTCTATCACTGATATTTCACTTCTGGCAAGAAAGCTATGTGACAGGAGAACAGGCATAGGGGGAGATGGCCTGCTCTTAGTTGAGAGATCTAAGGTTGCGGATTTTAAGATGAGAATATTTAATCCAGATTGTTCAGAACCTGATATGTGTGGAAATGGCTCGCGATGCATAGCCTTATTTGCTAGATTAAATAAGATAGCGCCATCGCGCATGCGTATCGAAACAAAAGCGGGGTTATTAAAAGCTGTAGTTAAAAAGAATCTTATTAAGATTAATATGACAGATCCGCATGATATGCGGCTTAATCTTCGCCTGACTATAAATAATAAAGATTTAACGCTCTATCATTTAAACACTGGCGTTCCTCATGCTGTATGCTTTATTAAGCCGATAGAGAAAGTGAATGTGGATGATTTTGGCAGAAAGATTAGGGAGAGCAAGGCCTTCTTGCCTGATGGTGTGAATGCGAATTTTGTGGAGATTAAGAAGCGCAAGCGAGATATATTTATGCGAACTTATGAGAGAGGAGTTGAGGCTGAAACATTTGCTTGCGGTACGGGCGCCGTTGCCTCAGCTATTATCTCAAGTGTTGTGAAAAGTTTTAAGTCACCGGTAAAAGTATTTACCAGGGGCGGGGAACTTAATATATATTTTAAATCAAAAAATAATAAATTTTATGATGTCTACCTTGAGGGCGAAGCCCGCGAGGTCTTTACAGGCACAATAAAGGTTTAGGTTTTCGGTTTTAGGTTTTCGGTTTACGTTAAGTTTTTACCGAGAACCGCACACCGTGCACCGAACACCGTAACATTAGAATGAGGGGTGACAAATGTTTAAAGGCGCGATGGTAGCTATAGTGACACCATTTAAGGATGATGGTAAATCTATTGATGAGAAGAAATTTCGAGAACTTATAGAGTTTCATATTGAAAATGGAACTAAAGCTATTGTACCATGTGGCACAACTGGCGAATCAGCCACCCTTTCTATGAGGGAGCACGAGCATATTATAGAGGTAGCTGTCGATGCTGCAAAAGGTAGAGTCTCTATTCTAGCGGGCACAGGCTCAAACAATACAGCAGAGGCTATTGAGCTTACAAAGTATGCTGAGAAAGTTGGCGTTGATGGGGTTCTGATAATAACCCCTTATTATAATAAACCTACCCAAGAAGGAGTTTATAGGCACTTTAAGGCCTTAAGTGAGGCTGTTAAGATACCGATAGTTGCTTATAATATAGCTTCTAGAACAGGAACAAATATTACGCCTGAGACAATGGCTAGAATCTCTACTCTTGGAAATGTTGTAGGGGTTAAAGAGGCGAGCGGAGACCTTAACCAGATGGCTCAGATGAAAGCGCTCTGTAAAAAGGGTTTTTGTCTTATCTCTGGTGATGATTCATTAACCCTTCCACTTCTTTCGATCGGTGGATGTGGCATCGTCTCTGTTGTAGCTAATATTATACCAAAGGAAGTTTCCAATATGGTGAATGCTTATTTGGAAGGTGATACAGAGACCGCAAATAAGCTCCATTATAAGATGCTGCCATTAGTCAAGGCGATGTTTATTGAGACAAATCCGATTCCAGTTAAGACCGCAATGGGGATGATGGGAATGCTAGATCCTGTCTTCAGGCTTCCCATGTGTGAGATGTCGGATAGTGGGAAGGATAAACTCGAACTGGTTCTAAAGGAGTACGGACTAATCTAGGTTTTCGGTTTTCGGTTTTCGGTTTACGGTAAGTTTTTACCGAGAACCGTACACCGTGCACCGAACACCGAAAAGAGGTGTTAAAATGATAAAAATTACGATAGTGGGCTGTTGTGGTAGAATGGGGATGAGGATAGCTTCATTAGCTTCCGAGGATAATGAGATAAAGATTGCAGGGGCTGTTGAGATTAAAGGGTCACCTAATATTGGAAAGAACCTCGGTGATATTATCGGTCTGCCCAAAATTGATGTTAAGATCAACGATGATCTAAAAAGGGCGGTAGGCGACTCCGATGTTATTATTGATTTTACTAAGCCAACAGTCACTCTTACGAGTCTAAGCGTTGCCAGGGAGTTGAAGATACCGATTGTGATAGGCACAACAGGTATTACAGATGAAGAACTCCGGGTTATAAAGTCGGCATCGTCATCTATACCTGTACTCTATTCGTCAAATATGTCCGTTGGTGTTAATCTTTTATTTAAGATAGTGCCTGAGATGGCAAAGGCTTTAGGTCAGGATTATGACATAGAGATAGTAGAGGCGCATCACAATAAGAAGAAGGACGCGCCAAGTGGAACTGCTATGACTTTGGCAGAGCAGATAGCGCAAGCGCGGGATCTGCGCTTAAAAGACTCAGTTCTTTATGGCAGAGAGGGCAATGTAGGGCAGAGGCCAAAGGATCAGATAGGAGTTCACGCTGTGCGTGGGGGAGGTATTGTTGGTGATCATACGGTCTATTTTGTTGGCGCAAATGAGAGGATAGAGATAACGCATCGCGCGCATTCTAGAGATATATTCGCGCAAGGAGCTCTTGTCGCTGCAAAATATATTGCGGATAAATCACCTGGTTTATATAACATGCAAAATGCGATAGAAGGAGTATGAAGATGACGCAGATAGAGGTTTCAAACAGGTTAAAGAAACTGCCACCATATCTTTTTGCGGAGATAGACCGTATAAAGAAGAAAGCCAGGGCTGATGGCAGGGATATTATAGATCTTGGTGTGGGTGACCCAGATACGCCAACCCCCATTCATATTATAGAGGAGTTGTTTAAGTCAGCTAGTGATCCAAACAATCATAGATATGCGCTTGATATGGGTCTTCCGCAATTGAGAGAGTCTATATCTTCATGGTATAAGAGACGTTTTGAGATTGATCTTGACCCTCAAGCGGAGGTGCTACCGCTTATAGGATCGAAAGAGGGTATTGCGCATATACCGCTTGCTTTTGTTAATCATGGTGATGAGGTATTAGTCCCTGACCCATGTTATCCACCATATAAGTCAGGTACAATATTCGCGGGCGGAGTACCCTATCTTATGCCTCTTCTCGCTGAAAATAATTTTTTACCAGATCTTAAAGCGATCGATTATCAGGTTGCTAAGCGCGCGAAGATAATGTTTCTGAATTATCCAAATAATCCTACCTCAGCGATAGCCACTGAAGATTTTTTCAAGGAGGCTATCGAGTTTGCTAATGAGCACAATATAATAATTTGTCATGATGCCGCGTATTCAGAGATGTCATATGATGGTTATAAACCTTTAAGTTTTCTGCAGATACCAGGCGCTAAAGAGGTGGGAATAGAATTTCACTCGTTATCTAAGACGTATAATATGACAGGCTGGAGGTTAGGTTTTGCCTGCGGAAACGCCGATGTTATTCAGGCATTGAGCAAAGTAAAGTCTAATATAGATTCAGGCATATTTCAAGCGGTTCAATTTGCTGGTATAGTTGCTTTGGGTTCAGATCAAGCTCATATTGATCAATTGAATAATATGTATCAGAGAAGGCGGGATATCGTTGTAGATGGCCTTAATGATCTTGGATGGAAGATCGCAAAGCCAAAAGCTACCTTCTATGTATGGATACCAGTTCCACCGGGCTATACATCTAATGAACTTACAAAATCATTATTGGAGAATGCTGATATTGTCACTACGCCGGGAATCGGGTTTGGGCCTAATGGCGAGGGATATATAAGAATGGCCCTTACAGTCGCGGAGGATAGGCTTAAGGAAGCTATAGACAGGATCAAGGGGATGCACAAATGAGCGTAGCGTATCTAGGCATAGGATCAAACTTAGGAGATCGGCAAGAGAACATAAAACAGGCTATTGAGAAGCTTGAGGCTAGAAAAGGCATTCAGGTAAATGAGAGCTCTCCTGTTATTGAAACGGAACCTGAGGGTAACGTCGATCAGCCAAAATTCTTAAATGCCTGCTGTAAGCTTGAAACAACTCTCTATCCTGATGAACTATTAAGTGTTCTGCAATCAATTGAGAGGGAGATGGGAAGAGATAGGTCTTCAGAGCCTAAGCGCATTAGCAATGAAGACAAGTTAAGAATGCTGCAGGAAGGAAACCTTGATCTGAATGAGCGTTCACAGCAGTCTTGCGATGATAAAAAAGATGAGCAGCAAGTAAACGAAAAGAGATGGGGTCCGCGTACTATAGATTTAGATATATTATTCTATGATGATATCATAATGAAGGGGAACAATCTTATTATACCCCATCCATTATTGGATAAGAGATCGTTTGTACTAAAACCTCTAGCCCAGATAGCTGGCGACTTTATGCACCCGGTCTTAAAAAAAACTATTACAGATCTATACCAGGATCTAGGGCGAGTGTGTGAAGGTAGTTAAAACTATCTCTAAGATCTCTTCTTTTATCAGGGCCCAAAAGAGAGCAGGCTTAAGTGTAGGTTTTGTGCCGACAATGGGATATCTGCATGAAGGACACCTCTCTCTTATAAGAAAGGCTCGCGAAGATAATGATGTAGTGGTGGTTAGTATCTTTGTTAATCCTGCTCAGTTTGGTCCGGGAGAGGATTATAAGAAATACCCTAGGAAGCTAAATAGAGATACTAAGCTAGCTAAATCTGCTGGATGTGGTATAATATTTTGCCCTAGTACTAAAGTTATGTATCCTGAGGGTTATCAGACCCATGTAGAGGTATCTGATCTAACATCAGGTTTGTGCGGTATATCTAGACCTGAGCACTTCAAGGGTGTTGCTACAGTTTGTACTAAGCTCTTTAATATAGTAAGACCAGATATAGCTTATTTTGGCCAGAAAGATTACCAGCAGGCATTAATCATCAGAAGAATGGTCGATGATCTGAATATGGGGCTTAAGATAAGAGTTCTTCCGATTGTAAGAGAAGATAGCGGCCTAGCTATGAGCTCGCGCAATAAGTATCTGAGTAATAAAGAGAGACAAGACGCGGCTATTATTCATAGGTCACTTAAAGAGGCAAAGGCTCTTATTCAATCCGGAGAGCGAATATCATCTAAGATAAAATCAGCTATTGCGCGAAATATAAATAGCAAAGATGGTTTTTTAACAGAGTATGTTGCGCTTGTTGATCCCGATACCCTAGAAGAAAGAAAGCGCATCAGCTCAAAGGTTTTAATTGCTGTGGCGGTGAAGGTCGGACGAACGCGATTAATTGACAACATTATAGTGAACAGCTCAAAGTAACCAGTTGCCAGTTACCAGTTACCAGATTAGTTTACAGCGGGTTTTTTCTGGTTTCTGGTTACAGGTTTCTGGTTTCTCAAGAATACTGGTAACTTGAACATGATAGTTGTATTTAACTTTGTGTTACAGGTTATTAAACGGAGGTAAGCCAAACATGTTGCGAATAATATATAAATCGAAGCTTCATAATGCCACTGTAACAGACGCGAATCTAAATTATGAAGGAAGTATTACAATAGATTCCGAGCTTCTAAAATCTGCTGATATATTTCCTGGTGAGAAAGTGCAGATTGTCAATCTTAATAACGGAACGAGGGTTGAGACATATGTTATAGAGGGCCAGCCCAAGAGTGGTACTATATGCATGAATGGCGCGGCTGCTCGATGGGCTCAGCCAGGGGATAAAGTGATAATAATCTCTTATTGTCTTGTCGAATCGAGAGAGGCGTCAACCTTTAATTCCAAGGTGATTCTCCTGGATGATAAGAATAAGATTAAGAGGGCTTGATATGTCGACTTATACTGAGGCAACTGATAGAAAATATGTTGAGAATTTAAAGAAGCGTATTGAGGAATTAAAGAAGGAGAAGAACGCGGTTGTAATCGTACATAACTATCAGCGCGATGAAGTTCAGGATATCGCTGATATAACCGGTGATTCACTCGCATTGAGCAAGGCGGCATTGAATTTAGACGCGGATGTTATAGTATTTTGTGGAGTTCATTTTATGGCAGAGACCGCCTATATTCTTAATCCATCAAAGAAGGTGCTCTTGCCTGTCAAGGAAGCGGGCTGCCCTATGGCGGATATGATTACACCAGAGGCGCTCAAACAGCTAAAGAAGCAACACCCCGGTGCGGTGGTTGTCTGTTATGTGAATACATCAGCTTCTATTAAAGCAGAGAGTGATATATGTTGTACCTCACGAAACGCTGTTGATATAGTAAAATCTTTAAAAGAGAAGAAGGTTATATTCGTCCCAGATAAGAATCTAGCATGCTATGTGCAAAGCCAGGTTCCTGGCAAAGAGATAATAATATGGGAGGGTTTCTGTCCTACGCACATTAGAGTGTTGCCTGATCAGGTAACAGCTGTTAAAGAGTTGCATCCTGATGCGGAATTTATAGCTCATCCTGAATGTAATCCTGGGGTATTGAAACTTGCTGATGGCGTTACATCAACCGCAGGGATGATAGAGTATGTGAAAAAATCCCCTAAGAAGGAGTTTATTATAGGAACTGAGATGGGCATGCTCTATAGACTTATGCAGGATAATCCTGATAAGAAATTTTATCTGCCAACAGATCATCTATTGTGCGCTAATATGAAACTTACAACACTAGGGTGGGTAGAGCATGCGCTTGAGCTTATGGTATATGAGGTTAAAGTTGAAGAGGATATTAGAGTAAAAGCAAAGAAAGCTGTGGATAGAATGCTTGCTGTTTCAGGTGAGAAGAAGTGGGTCTCTATCTCCGGAACATAATGCGTATTGCGTATATCGTATTGCATGTTTCGTATTGCGTAATGAGTATATCGTATTGCGCATCACGTATTATAAGGAAAAACATATAAAACTGGTGTGATTACTCACGACGCATGACGCAATACGCAAAAGATGAGGGCAAGTTATGAAGAAACTAAAGAAGATAGGAATAGTAGGTTGCGGCGCGATAGGCGGTTTTCTTGCAAAGACAATAGAAAATGATTTTAAGTCACTTGCCAGATTGAACGGCCTGTGTGACATTGATCAGGATAAGATCGGGCTCCTTATAAAAAAAATAAAGAGAAGGATACCCATCCTAGCGCTTGATGATCTTATTTCTAAATCAGATCTTATAATAGAAGCCGCTTCTGGCAAGATCTCCCCGATTATATGCAAGAAGGCGTTAGAAAAAAATAAAGATGTTATGATATTAAGCATCGGTGGGCTGTTAAATAAGCATGCTATCTTTTCTCTCGCCAAAATGAGTCGTGGAAAAATTATACTTCCAAGCGGGGCGATATGCGGCATTGACGGTCTTAAGTCAGCAGGTATTGGAAAGATAAGAAGTGTCACACTTTCCACATACAAGCCCCCAAGAGGATTAAAAGGAGCGCCATATTTAATAAAGAAAGGAATAGATCTAGAGTCTATAGTTGGAGAAAAATTAATTTTTTCTGGCAATACCGAATCTGCTGTAAAGGCGTTTCCCAAAAACATAAATGTTTCAGCATTATTAAGTATTGCTGGCATAGGTTCAAAAAAAACAAGAGTAAAAATTTTTACATCGCCAAAATTTAAAAAAAATATACATGAAATCAAAGTTGAAGGAGAATTTGGTAAGTTTGCAACAAGAACAGAGAACGTTCCATTTCCAGATAATCCAAAGACAAGCTTCCTAGCCGCGCTCTCCGCAGCCTCCACGCTTAAGCAAATTCTCGACGAGGATTTAAGAATCGGTACTTAATCCGCGATATTATCTCAAATTCTTTTATATTTGCAGCAGTCTGACAAAAAAATCCAAAAAAAATTATTTTTTCACAGATTTTTATTTTAAAAAAAATAAAAAAAATGCTTGCACACCTCGAGTGAAAAGAGTAGAATAAAAATAACATAAAATTCTTCTGAAAGGAGGTGAAAGAAAGAATATGGCGACTAAAGTTTTAAAATGCAAAATTAAGAGAGAAAAGGGTTTTTTATATTACATTGATAAAAAAGGTAATGTCGCAAAGGCCACTATGGCACGCGGTAAGAAAAAAGGCGGATCACCTAAGGTTGTTGTTAAGGCTGGCATCAAGAGAGAAAAAGGTTTTCTGTACTTCATAGATAAGCAGGGTGATGTAGCAAAGGCCAAGATGGCACGCGGCAAGAAGAAGAAAAAGAAGGTTGTAAAGAAGAAGGCAAAGAAGAAGGTTGCAAAGAAGAAGGTTGCAAAGAAGAAAAAGAAGAAGTAGAAAATGTAAGACGCCACAAACCCATTTAAAGGGAGAGGAGGAAGTTATGGCGAAGAAGAAGAAGAAGGCAGTAAAGAAGAAGGTAGCAAAGAAGAAGGTAACAAAGAAGAAAGCCAAGAAGAAGAAGAAATAACATACGATCTCATAAATGAAGTGAGCAAAGCCCCTTTGCAAAAAGGGGCTTTGTGTTATATAATAAGATTATGAAAAATGAGAATTACATTATAGTTAAGGGCGCGAAGGTTCATAATCTAAAATCTATAGATTTGAAGCTGCCCCGCGATAAGATAATAGTCATAACAGGCTTATCAGGTTCAGGTAAATCCTCGCTGGCTTTTGATACTATATATGCTGAAGGTCAGCGTAAATATGTAGAGAGCTTATCAGCTTATGCGCGCCAATTTTTAGCGCAGATGCAAAAGCCGGATGTAGAGCATATAGAAGGACTCTCTCCAAGCATAGCTATTCAGCAAAGAAGCGCTGGTGGAAACCCTAGATCTACGGTTGCCACCACAACAGAAATCCATGACTACCTGCGATTGTTATTTGCAAGAATTGGTGAAGTATTCTGCTATAATTGCCAGCGCCCTATTGCCAGCCAATCATCCCAACAGATAATAGAAAGCGTATTAGAATCAGATGAAGGCGCATCGCTGACTATCCTGGCACCAGTTGTACGCGGCAGGAAGGGGGAGCACCACGATCTCTTTAGTAAGATTAAGAAGGACGGATTCATAAGGTGCAGGATAGATGGCGAACTGCAAGATATAACCCAGCCTATAAAACTTAATAAAAATAAGAAACACAGGATAGAAGTTCTAATCGATAGGATTATTATTAAGCCTGGAATCAGAAAGAGGCTATCCGATTCTATAGAGACAGCGCTTAAGATAGGCAATGGTCTTGTAATAATACAAAAGAAACCAGTAACCAGTAACCGGAAACCAGAAGAAATGCTCTATAGCGCTCAAAATGCGTGTATCGATTGCGGCATAAGCTATGAGTCGCTTGAGCCAAGATCGTTTTCATTTAATTCACCGTATGGAGCCTGCCCTAGCTGCGATGGCCTGGGTAATAAGACAGAGATAGATCCTGATCTAGTTGTACCTGATGATTCAAAGTCTATAAGAGAGGGCGCTATAGAACCTTGGCGCAAAGGAGGCAAGTCATTGCCACTGTACTATAATCGTCTACTTCGTGATCTTGCATATGAATACGATTTTAGCGCGGAGGCGCCTTTTAAGGATCTGAGTAAGCATATACAGAATATGATATTATATGGCTCTGGCGATAATATTGAATCTGATAGATATTTTGAAGGAGTAATACCAAACCTGGAGAGGCGTTTTCGCAAGACAGAGAGTGAATATATGAGGAATTTTATTCATCGATATATGTCTATGCAGCCGTGCCCAGAATGTAAAGGCGCAAGGCTTAAGAAAGAGTCACTCTCCGTAAAGATAGCCTCGAAAAATATAGCTGATATCTGTAAATTATCTGTGTGGAAGGCAGCTGAATTTTTTGAGAATCTGCAGCTTGACATCCAAAGAGATATTATTGCTAAGCAGATTCTAAAAGAACTTAAAGGCAGGTTTAAGTTTATGTCCAATGTTGGACTTGATTATCTTACATTAGATAGAATAAGCTCAACCCTATCTGGAGGAGAGGTTCAAAGAATTAGGCTAGCTACTCAGATCGGCGCTGGTTTAGTAGGTGTTCTATATGTTTTGGATGAACCGAGCATAGGGTTACACCAGAGAGACAATTCAAAGCTACTTTCTACCTTAAAGGCATTACGTGATTTAGGCAATACGATTCTTCTTGTTGAACATGATGAGGCAACGATGAGATCTGCCGATCATATAGTGGACCTGGGTCCTGGCGCTGGAAAACATGGTGGCAGGGTGATATACAGCGGGGATATAAAAGGGCTCTTAAAGAGCAAAGATTCCCTCACAGCAAAGTATCTTAATCAGAAGCTCCTGATCTGTAAACCCTCTAAAAGGCGTGAGATTAATGAGAGCAAAAAGATTATTATAAAAGGCGCCGGAGAGCATAATTTAAAGAACATAGATGTTGAAATACCTTTAGGAACTTTCACATGCGTTACAGGCGTATCAGGTTCAGGGAAATCGACACTTGTTGATGAAATATTGTATAGAGCATTGGCAAGGAAATTTTATAGATCAATCAAAAGACCTGGAAAGCACAAGAAGATAATGGGAACTGAGCTTATAGATAAGGTTATAGTCATAGATCAGTCCCCTATAGGTAGGACCCCGCGATCTAATGCTGCTACGTACACTGGCGCATTTTCTCATGTGCGTGATATATTTAGTAAACTCACTGACGCGAAGATGAGGGGCTATAAGCCAGGTAGATTCAGTTTTAATGTGCAGGGTGGAAGGTGTGAGGCGTGTGAAGGTGATGGTGTAAAGAGAATAGAGATGCATTTTCTGCCAGATGTATTTATTAAATGCCAAGTCTGTCAAGGTAAGAGGTACAATCAGCAGACACTGGAGATAGAATATAAAGGTAAATCTATCGCGGACGTGCTACAGATGCCTGTGGAAGATTGTCTTCACCTATTTTCTAATATTCCCCCTATAAGAAATAAACTTCAGACCCTTGTTGATGTAGGCCTGGGTTATATTGAGTTAGGACAAAATGCTACTACACTCTCTGGGGGTGAGGCTCAGAGGATAAAGCTTGCTACTGAGCTCTCAAAGCGAGCTACGGGAAAGACATTGTATATTTTAGATGAGCCTACAACAGGGCTTCATTTCGCGGATGTGAGCAAACTGCTCTCTGTCTTAAATAAGCTTGTTGACCAAGGTAATACAGTGCTAGTTATAGAGCATAACTTAGATGTTATTAAGTCATGTGATTATATTATCGATCTTGGACCAGAGGGTGGTGACAAGGGCGGTCAGCTTGTTGCCTGTGGTTCCCCTGAAGAGATAATCCGCAATAAATCCTCACATACAGGCGCTTATCTGAAGAAGGTCTTGAAATAGTAACCAGTTACCAGTTGCCAGAAACCAGATAATGCTAAGCTCTTTCCTTTTTTAACCAGTTACCAGTGGTTTAATTGTTATTGATAATTGTTCATACTCTGGCATCTGGTTTTCTTCTGGTTACTGGTTACTGGTTTCTGGTTACTCAATGTTACTTGCCAAATATCTATTGAAATAATATATACTTAATGCTATACTTACTTTCAGTATGAAACCTTTATCGCAATCCCTAATTGTTATTATGGTCTGCCTGAGTCTGTTCTCCGCAGGTATATCATCTGCTCAAACTCAGGATACCCCAGTAGAGATATCGGTAATTAGGGCAAATTTTGATAACGGCTCTTACGATCTTACTATTAAGCAGGTATCCACCTTCCTTGAGTTTTACCCTTCTCATAAGAGTTCCGATGAATTATACATCTTATTAGGTAAATCCTATTTTTATAAGGGCGACTATCTTAATGCCTTAAACGAATTTAAAAAAGTGATCGATAATGAAGATTCAGATTTTCAGGATGATGCTATCTATTGGTCTGGTGAGGCTAATTTTACCGCTAAAGAGTATGATCAGGCTATATCTTTTTATGAACGCCTGATCGATAAATTTCCACTTTCAACCTATGTCTCATATGCGCAGTATTCGCATGGTTGGGCTTATTATAAAAAGAACAAACCTGATGTTGCTTTAAAATATTTTAATATTATTGTAGACCAAATTCCGGATTCCAAGATAGCCCCTTCAGCTATTTATAAATCCGCGGAATGCTTATATGATTTAAAGAGATATGACGAAGCGAAAGACAGGGCTAATCTTTATATCAAGAGATTTCCTCTCGGAAGTGAGGCCAAGGATATATTATTTTTACGAGGTGAGATATTGTATCAACTTCAGAACTATCATGACGCTGTAGCGTCTTACGAGGATTCTCTTAAGCTTTCAGGTGATAGGAAATGGATACCTTATGCTTATCTGGGTATAGGCTGGTCTTATTTTAAGATAGGTAATTTGGACAAGGCATTAGATTCATTTGAGAAGATTACTAAGGATCCTGGCCTGGAAGATTATGTCGAGGGCGCTTTATTTGGCATGGGGCGTTCATATGCGATGAAGGCAAGACATGATAAGGCCATAGAGAGTTTTAACAGACTGCTGGACAGATTTTCTAAAAGTCCATATCGTGATGACGCCTATTTCTGGAAGGCTGAATCACTCTATTCTCTTGCCAGGTATGAGCAGGCAAAATTAACTTACGATGATCTATTTAAGGCCTTTCCGGAAAGCGCCTTAACAGGTGAGGCCTATTATAATAGAGCATGGGCGCTTATACGCCTTAATAATAAGCAAGATGCTATAAGCGCATTTGAGAGCGCTATAAACAATACCGAGGATGAGAATCTAAAAGTAAATGCCATATGTCGTATTGCTGATACATATTCCGATATAGAAGATTACGCAAAGGCGCAGGAGTATTATGATAGAGTGCTAACAGATTATTCTTATAGTTCCTATGCGGATTACGCGCAATATCAACTTGGTGAGACATTTATGAATCTGGATGAGATTGATAATTCTATCATAACATTCAAAAGTTTTATATCTAATTTTCCTGATTCAAAACTGATGGATAAGGCAATCTTTGGGCTTGGTAACGCATATTATAAGCAAGGAAATTTTAAACTAGCGCTAGAGCAGTATCGCAAGATAGGCGAAAAATTTTACTCGAGTCAATACAAGCACAGGTCCTATTACCAGATAGGCAGTTGTTTGTATAATCTTGGAAAGTATGATGACGCGATAACTATCTTTAAGGACATTATCAAGACTACTCGCAATAGAGAATTAAAGAGACTCGCCTTGTATGAACTTGCTTGGTGTTATTATAGGTTAGGAAAAGAGAAGACAGCTATTAAGATATTTGATGATTATCTCTCTCGTTACCCCGACAGTGATATTACAGCTGATATTATATTCTGGTTTGCCCAACACTATTACAATAAGAGGCAATACGGAAGAGCGAAAAATGCTATTAATAGGGTTATCGAAGGGTTTCCTGATAGTATGCTGCTTAATGATGTAGGTTATCTGCTTGGATGGATACTCTATCGTCAGGGTGACCTGGATGGAGCGCTTACACAATTTAAATATGTAATGGAGGAATACCCAGAAAGTGATACAGCTTACAGTGCCGCTATAGCGTTAGGTGATATATTGGTCGAATCAGGGGATTTTAGCGATGCTATCAAGATATTAGAAGATCTGCTGGATACGCATAAAGATGTGCGATTTTCCCGAACTGTTAATAAAAAGATAGGACTTATATATCAGCAGAAGGGTTTTTATACTAAAGCTGTCTCATATTATAGGAAGGCTATAACTACGGATAAAAATGATGTCAACGCAGAACTTCAGTTTAGAATAGCGGAATGCCTTGAGGATGAGTCACAGTTCGATGAGGCCTTGTCAGAGTATATGAAAGTGGGATATGCCTATCCAGCCAGCAAACACTGGTCTACCAGGTCCCGGCTTAGAACCGCTAAAATATTTGAGGCGCAGGAGAGATGGGATGATGCCAAGCGCATATATAATGATATCGCTGACGAGAATATTCAGGAATCAAAATATGCTCGTGAAAGATTGCTGTGGATGGAGAGACATAGTGATGAACTAAAGTAACAGGGTTCAGGGTTCAGGGTACAGGGTACAGTTAGTGAGAAAATAAGCGTTTCTGCTTTTATCTGACCCCTGTTCCCTGACCCCTGTCCCCTGAACAACAGAACAAGGAGGAGAAGATGTTTGATATGATTGTTAAGGGTGGCCCGGTAATGTATCCTATAATACTATGCTCAATAATAGCGCTTGCTATTGTTATTGAGAGAGTCTTTCAGCTTTATCACGCGCGCATAGATACTCGAAAATTTATGGATGAGATCGCTAATGTCTTACGACGTAACAAGATCATGGAGGCGATTGAGACATGTGATAATACGCCTGGACCGATTGCCCATATACTGAAAGCCGGTATACTTAAGCATGATCGCGCGCGCGCTGAGATCAAGGAGGCTATTGAGGAGGCTGGCATGTATGAGGTGCCAAGGCTTGAGAAGAATTTGACCGCTTTAGCGACTATAGCCCATATATCACCCTTACTTGGTTTACTTGGAACAGTTGTTGGTATGGTAGGCTGCTTTCAGGTAATTCAGGAGAAGTCCACATCGCTTAATCCTGTCTCGCCAGGTGATCTAGCAGGCGGCATATGGGGCGCTCTTATTACCACTGTCGCGGGACTTATTGTCGCTATACCTACATACGTTGCTTATAACTATCTTGTAAGCAGGGTAAATAATTTTGTCCTTGATATGGAGAGGAGCGCTACTGACCTAATAAATATACTTACACAACGAGGTACTGAATATGAAGTTTAAGAGACGCACAAAACTAGAGAGAACGCTGCGCACAATTGACATAGCCCCTCTTATAGATGTGGTCTTTCTTCTCCTGATATTCTTTATGCTTACATCCAGTTTTATATTCCAGCCAGGCATAAGAGTAAGATTGCCTCGCGCGATAACATCAGAGATGCTTAGTGAGGAGAATGCCATAATAGCTGTTACAGCTGAGAACCTTATATACTACAACCAAAATCTCGTTACCCTTAAAGAGCTTTCTCAGACATTAAAGAGGGTGGCTTCTGCGCATCTGCCTGTGTTGATAAAGGCTGACAAGAAGGCATCGTTAGGTAGAATTGTAGAGGTTTGGGATATATGCCGCCAAGAGGGCGTTTCGCAAGTTAATATCGCTACAACTCAAACAGTAGAATAATGAGAGATCCTTCTCCGCCTTTGGCGGATCAGGATAAGTCCCTCTAAACGAAAAAACAACCCGAGGCCTTAACTAGTATGATATTTAAGATAAATTTTAATCGAGCGTTGATTATATCATTCTTCTGGCACCTATTCTGGTTTTTTATGATAACCATTGTTATAGTGCCTGTCGGGGGACGACATGGAGGATTTTCGGATGTCTCTTTTCTCGGGTCTATCTTAGATGATGGGTCTTATCGTGATGAATTTGGCAATCCGGGGTCTTTCTCTGGCTCCAGAACTAGAAGGATTTTTCAGTCATTCTCCTCAAAGTCGGGTGGTCTTATATTTAAACGTGTAAAGGTCTACTCAGATAGAAACTATATATCCGAAGCAAGGCCTTACAAGGTTTCCATAGATGAGATATTGCAGTCTGAGAAGAGGCTACCCGCAGATTCAAATCGGGAAGAATACTCTGGCTATGGCCTGTTAAAGCCGACAATAGTTGGTGACGCAAAGGATCGGTTGGTAATATTTATGCCTCCGTTGTCGGATATCTTAGCAGCAGTAAAGGAAGCTAACAGAAGTCAAAGCACATCTTATAATAGCGCAAGATTGCAGATTATTATTACGGCTGATGGTATGGTTAAGCATGCCGAAGGCCATGAAACTACGGGTATTTCTGAGATTGATTACGCTCTTGTTGAATATGCGAAGGAATGGAGATTTGCGCCCCTTAAAGATGATCAAGATCAAGCTGATCAAGAGGGCACACTAGTGTTTGAACCAGGCATTTTTAGAGCCTTAAAAAATAAATGACCACTATCTATGATTGAACTTGACATATCTACCGCAGTTGCGTTATATTTATTATTGACAGTAATTAGTCTGTTATTGCTGTGGTTTCTGTTCGACAGAGACACAAAACCTAAACAATACACATCAGAAAAAAGATCTATCTGGCAGTGCGAGATATGTAGTTTTAGTTATGTAGATAGCCGAGATGAATATATCTCAAGGTGCCCCCACTGTAATAGTTTTAATAAGCGTAAAAAGGAGAATGAGTTATGATTATTAAAATAGGTATAGTTGCTGGTGAGATATGGCACTATTTAGATGAACATGAAGAGGCGGAATTATCTGATCTGGTACAGAGACTTGATAAGCCCAAAGAACTTATTTTAATGAGTTTGGGCTGGCTTGCCAGGGAAGGGCATGTTGTGCTTGAGGGTAAGGATGATTATAAGGTGTATCTAAGGAAGAAAGAAGATCGTAAGACCAAAAAGTGAAGCAAACGGAAAATACTTTTTCAGAAATTAAAGTTATATACTCCCCCAAATATCACGTCAATATCGGAACTCATATATTTCCTACCCATAAGTATCATCTTCTATATGATCGCCTTATAAGAGAGTCAGTATTTGATGAAAAAGATTTTATATATCCCAAACCAGCTGCCAAAGAAGATATTTTGCTTGTTCATACTCAAGACTATGTAGATAAGTTGTTTGAAGGCAGGCTCTGTTCATCTGATATAATGAGGCTTGAGCTTCCATATTCGAAGGAGCTTGTTGAGGTATCGAGAATATGCGCTGAAGGCACTATAAGGTCTGTTAGGCACGCGCTTAAGGGCGGTATCAGTGTACATATAGGTGGCGGATTTCATCATGCCTTTTCTGACCATGGTGAGGGCTTCTGTGTATTTAATGATATAGCTATAGGTATACGCAGGGCTGCCAAAGATGGTTTGTTGAATAGGGCGTTAGTAATAGATTGCGACCTTCATCAAGGTAATGGGACCGCATCTATTTTTTCAAATGATAAGAGTGTTTTTACGTTCTCTATGCATCAGGAGAATAATTATCCTTTTAATAAGCCTCCGAGTGATCTGGATATAGGCCTTGATGACGGTGCATGCGATGACGAATACATAGAGCGGTTAAGTGAGTCTTTACCCATGGTAATTGAGAGGTTTAAACCAGATATCCTAATCTATGTTGCCGGAGCGGATACGTATATAGATGACCAGCTCGGTGGGCTCTCGCTTACTATCGGCGGCATGGAAAGAAGAGACGAATTTATCTTTAAACAATCGAAACATTTTAATATTCCGACCACAGCTCTTTTAGCTGGTGGGTATGCCCTCGACTCTGATGATATAGTTACCATACATTATAATATGATAAAACGGGCAAAGGAGATACTGGAATGAGTTACATAGCTGTATTTATTACCGCTTCTTCTCTAGAAGAGTCTGAGAGAATTGCTAACGGGCTTATTGATTCGAAACTTGCCGCATGTGTAAATATAATCCCCAAGATAAGGTCTATCTACACGTGGAAGGGTAAGAAAGAGACATCTGATGAGTTTTTATTGATTGCCAAGACAAAAGCGGATATCTTTGACGCCCTAAAGTCTAAGGTGATCGAATTGCATAGTTATACAACTCCTGAGGTCGTAAGTATTTTGATATCAGCGGGTAACAAAGATTACCTTAGCTGGATTGATGAGAACCTTCGGCCTCATTGCGGGGAAAATTCCGAGGCCTCACTTGAATAAAACATGGATTTTTTTATTCCTGGCTGCTATAATAACTAGTAACAGAAGGGACTTATTAATTGTATTCCTAAGGGGTATGAAAGATAAAAAAGGAGGGCTGGCATGGGAGTAATATTTGTTATATTAGGCGCTTTGAGTTTTCTGCTTGGATACTTTATGCTTGATGCGGGTGATACTAACGGTGTCGCGCTTCTATTGATATCATCAGGACTCTTAATAGGGGCTGTTATTATAGATGGAATAAATAAGATCCATCGTCTTTTTAAATAATGGGGTCAGTCTATAGCTTGCCAGATGCCGCCGTTTTGAACCTCAACAGTGCCTGATTCAGTTACTCTGAATACCCTGATACCTGTTGAGCCGACTACTTGAGGGGTTGCTTGACAGGTATATACATAAGGGCCAGTTACAATTAAGTTGAAATTATAGCCCTGTTTTGAACCATTACCAAGCAGCTCATCTATATATGGTGGGCCTCCGGCTGGTGCGGTAAGAACAGCGAGCGATGCTCCTGCGAAGCCGTTAGGTGTTTGAGAGGTGGAGTAACTTTGCATTGCAGTGCTAAGGGTCTTGAGAGAGCCTATAGCCGCAGATTCATTTGCCTGCATCTTTGATCTTAAGAATTGCGGGATAGCAAGTGTAGTAAGTATACCAAGAATTACTGTAACAAAGAGTACCTCGATAAGTGTAAACCCCATTAGATAATTATGCTTTCTATTAAAAAGTTTAAATTTCTCTAATGGGGTAGAGCCTCTATTTTTATATCTCATATTAGCAAAATAACATATGATTTTTTCTTTGTCAAGATTAAACGGGATTAAACAAAACCTTTTTGGAATTCATCGAGATTTAGCAGTGATTAGTTTAGTAATTTATTGATATACGCGCGTGGATGTGCGAAATTTTCTTATTTTGATTGAAGTTTAGATATATTATGGTAAGATAATATATACATTGATTATATATCAGTGGAAAAATTTTGAGGAATAATACCCGATTTTAAGTGTTTTATATTGGAGGCCAAAATGAAGTTAAGAGAAGTGTTCTTTAGTATCGTGGCAATGATCGCAGTCATATTCCTGGCAATATCCAATGCTGATTGTGCTCAAAATCAAAGTAGCGGTGATCAGATCACCCTCAGCACTTACTACCCTGCTCCACATGGTGATTATGATAATCTTTCTACTGATAAGATACGGCTGAACCCGAGGCCGGATGCGCCCAACAATGCTCAAGAAGGGGATATATATTACAGTTCAGGCGGAACAAAGCCTGACGGGTCCCCGTCCGATAACCCTAAAGGTGTTTATATCTGCGTAGATGTGATAGCTGGTGCCCCTGTTTGGCAGTTATTAGGCGAGGATGATCTAACAACGCTATGGGATCCTATTGGTCAGATAGTACTTTCTACTGATACAACATATGATGAACATTATGGCTACTATGATCCTATCCATGACGCACCTCCCGCTGCTTGGGTACATAACAAGTGGTCTGTAAACCCAGATCCACCGCCTTGTGGCAGCGCCGCATTTTACATAGAACCTGTTTGGCAGAATCAGGTTATAATTCAGCCGTTTTTAGCTACCCCAGATACATTACCTACAGCAGATTATCGATTTGAGTGGGGTGGTGGACAGTTTAGATTTACCAGGGGTACTCAGATCGATTTCTATCTTATGATACAATATTGTGGTGTTCAGGTTCAGGTCGATCATTTTGCTTTAACAAATCCTGGCGCAATAGATGGAACTGATAGCAATGGCAACACAATTCCAGGAAAACAGAATAATTGGGATAATACTGTGCGCATACCTCTACGCATAGCTTCTTATAGGTTGTACAAAACAGTAGGATATGGTGTGTATGTTCATATTGGACCTTATGTAAGGCCGGTTCCAAATGGAGGAGTGCCGCTTCAAGCTAATGGATGGGAGACTGATGAGATTAGCGCACCTGCTTCAGATGGAACTTCTCCCCCTGACCCACCTGACTATTTTGAAGACCCCCCTTATCCTGGTAGCCCATTATTCGATGATGGTGCTGCGCCTACGACTTGTTATCCCAAAGATTTGGCCTCGGTTTACCGCTGGGCTGATAATCACGGGCAAGGCAATATTATTTGGTATAACTTATCTCATTCAGGAGCAGGTATCGTGCAAAATGACGCAACCAATGGTAATTTTCATATTACAATCAGCAAGCCACAATAGGCCAATAAAGTAATTTTTGGAGGAATTATGAATAAAACCATAAACCTGTTAATTGTGTTAGCGTCTCTTTTTTCTATTGTTCTTATGTCAAATAAAGCTAACGGGCAAGGCATGCCTATTGAAGCGCTCAATCCTATTCATACTCAGACCCCTGAGCAGCAAGTCGAAACATGCAAAAGGCAAATTCAGCAAGAGCTAATACCAGCCCTTAATCGTTATTACTCAGATGTAGGGGTTTATCCAACATCTGAGGAAGGACTAAGCGCTCTTGTTGCTAAGCCCAGCATTGATCCAATACCAGAGGATTGGGGCGGACCATATCTTATGATGCCGCCAAAAGATATTTGGGGCAATGGGTTTATCTATAGATCCCCAGGCAGACACAACAAAGATGGCTATGATCTTTCATCATATGGTCCAGATGGCGTAAAGAGTAAGGATGATATAACAAACTGGAATTAAAAGCCCGCATAGGCTTGGGAAACCATTCATCAGTATGTCCTCAAATTGAACATTAGGTGTACTAACAAAGCAGGAGATTATTCATGGAAAAAAAATCCAAAGGAATTAGTATAATAGGTTATGTGCTTATTGGAATACCGCTTTTTACCGCTGTAACGAGTATTATAAAGTTTCTTACATCAAAAGACCTGACTTTCTATCTGTCCAGCTCCTCGAATCTAGCGGGTTTATTGATGATATTGCAGTTTGCGGCAGGGGTAGGTATTCTCTATCGTAAGCATTGGGCTTTTAGATTGACCTTATATATCGCCGCCCTGTATATAATGCTTGGAATCGGGCTTTTTTCACTTATTCTCTACGGTATTTTTTCCACAGGTGGGGCGCTTTCGACAGCTTTCATATTACTTACTATCTTTTATGTATATTTCGGAATCTTTGTTAATATATACTTCAATAAACCGGAGGTTAAGGAACAGTTTAAATGATGAAGAATTGTCCACTTTGCGCTGAAGAGATTCAGGATGAAGCCATTAAGTGTAAACATTGCGGAGAGTTTCTAAAAGAGAGACCGCAGAAGAAGTGGTACTTTAAGACCCATGTAATAGTATGGGCGTTTTTAATCTGCGGACCCTTAATGCTGCCGCTAGTCTGCCTTAATCCTGACTATACATTAAAAAAGAAGACAGTTATATGTGTAGCGGTTATTGTTATCAGCGTATTTTTAGGTATCTTTTTTGCTAATTCTGTTAAGACCATAATAGAATATTATCAGCAGATATTTGACCTGGTGTAAACCTCGCAATAGTCTTTTAATTAACAAATAAAACAAGATAACACTGACGATGGGAGAATTATGGAAAATAGTAATATATCAGAGGCCTTAAAGAGAGCGCTGGATATGGAGGAGAAGGGTTATACGTTTTACAAAGAGATGAGTGAAAAGAGCCAAAGCGATATAACCAAAAAGACATTTAACTTTTTAGCTGATAGTGAGATATTGCACCTTGAAACCATAAAAGAGTTCTGTGACGCGCTTGTACAAAAAGGAGAGTTTCTATCAATAGATCTATCTGAAAAAAAGGGCGAACGAGATGAAGGCTTAAAGATCTTCTCAAAGGAGATATCTGAGTTAAAAGAGAAGATAAGGCCTGGTGATGATGATATTAAGGCCTGTGAGTTTGCTATGGAATTTGAGAAGGAAGGCTATGAATTTTATACCAAGATGCTTAATGATGTAGAAGATAAGAATTTAGTTAAGTTTTTAAAATTTATTGTTGATGAAGAGAAGGCCCACTATGATGGGCTTGAGAAGTTCCATTCATACTTAGGGGATTCAGCTAATTGGTTCATGGATGAAGAAGGTTCTTTTCCACAGGGATGACAGCAATTGGGGACGTGCACAAAGGGGACAGGCCTGAGCACAAAAAATATTGCAGTTTGCTCAAAAAGCAATTTGCAGCAGTCATTAAAAACAACCATGTTTCGGTAGAGGCTTCAGGGTGGGCTTGCCCACCGTATAGGCAAATGGCATGTGGCATATAGGCACTAACCATAAGTCATATGCTACGTGCTATAAGCTAACCAAAGTGGGCTTGCCCACCAATTTGACATGTAGCAAATAGCAAATGGCAAATAGCTAAAAGCCATAAGCTATTTGCTATTTGTTATTAGCTAGCTAACGTGGGGATGTAGCGCAGCTGGGAGCGCGCCTGAATCGCACTCAGGAGGCCGGGGGTTCAACTCCCCCCATCTCCACCATGAACCACTCGCATTTGCAACAGGCAAATCGAGTCAAATGCTCGGGTTCATGGCAAGCCACTTATAGCTCGAGCTAAAAGAAGCTCACTGCAGAAGACTTCGGGGCATGTCTTGAATATATGACGCAGCAACGATACCACCTGCCAAGATATTTTTTCCAAAAATGGACAAATGAACGATATTGGCTTGACTTTCTCTTTTTTTCATGTATAATAGTAATACATTTATAAAAGATAATATAAAGTACAATTTGGCATAACAATTCACTACATTTCTAGATGGAGTATAGGAGTATGAGACAAATTTTCTTTGCTTGTTTACAGATACTACTAAGTCTTACCATGAGTATATCTAATTTCTATATTAGACCTGCATATACGCCTGCTTTACGTCCGTCTGCATCTTCAGGCCAAGGCGAAGAGCTCGAGAGAGCCCTCGTTGATTCAGGTGACCCTACACTTAAACCAATAAGATTATCTGAGTCAGCAGAGGAGTCTCACTACTGGTTTTTATATCAGAGACTTCATAAATTAAATAGAGAGATAGATCTGCTTGTGAGTAGCCAAGGTATGCCACAGGATCGATTAGATGAGAGGCTGGATGATCTAACAAGTGAGTTTGGCGAAATAATGAATCTCCTTTCAGAAGAGATTGATGATAGCTATGATTTTGCAGAACTTAGTGATGAGAATAAGAGGCTTCAAAGAAATATAGAAGCGCGCTATAAAGAGATAGAGAGGGTCTATGGGTTGAGTATCGGCAAGGTCAAGAGGTCTCAAGACAGGCATGAGTACGAGGTTTTAAACAGAGATCTTGATGAGCTAAATAAGAAGCAATTAGAGGAGCTGGTCAGGCAATCGGCTGTTAAGTTGGCGCTTGCGAAGCTCTACTGCCAGGAGGGCCCAAAGAGTAGAATTATTAGAGCAACTAGGCCGAACCCGGGAATGGCAGCAACCTTAATAGTTGGTGTTAGAAACAATATGGAGCGAATCGCGATTGAGATATATTGGAAGAGGGTACGCCAATATGTAAGGGCTATGGGTACGAAGTTTGCTCAAGAGTTTGAGGACAATGGGTTATTTGGTGAGCCCACCCAGACCATGGCATTGGATGATTGGGATGTGCATATTAGAGATAGAGGTAAAGTAGTTGTGCGCATGAGGCAATGGAAGACTACCGTTACTTCAGGAGGCGTGAGGATGGTTCGTCCTGAATTGGTAGAGAGGGTATATCCTGATATAGTGGTAGCTTGCAGGGCTCAAGTTAAGATAATGGTTAGTCAGCATCAGGAGGTATTAAGGATATATTCATATCTCGCTCAGCTGCGATATGTTGCAATGCGGATTGAGAATTATGATGATGATAATTTACCAGATGAGACTAAGGATGAGGTATTAGCCTCCCTTAACCTCTTTCGCAAGTGGGTTGGTAGAGGGTTTGTGGATGAGAAGACCTTAAGCGATACAGATATGCAGAATATAGCTGAACATATAGAATATGGCCATGTAAAAAAAGCTGTTGCGTTTACCAATAG
>JBHPDT010000021.1:0-24170 GCA_042577545.1 Candidatus Omnitrophota bacterium
GATTTGTTCTGCATGAAGGAAGGATAGCTGAGATGGCAACCGGTGAAGGTAAGACACTTGTCGCTACTCTGCCGGTTTATCTGAACGCGCTCTTAGGAAAAGGCGTGCATGTTATAACAGTCAATGATTATCTAGCAAAACGTGACAGAGATTGGATGGGCCCGGTCTATGAGTTTTTAGGATTAAGCGTTGGTGTTATTCAACACGATATACCCCCACAGGAGAGAAAGCACGCTTATAGTTGTGACATTACATTCGGCACAAATAATGAATTTGGTTTCGACTATCTTAGAGACAATATGGTTATCGATAAGGATGATATGGTTCAGAGAGACCCCTTCTATTGCATAGTCGATGAGGTAGACAGTATATTAATAGATGAGGCGAGAACCCCGCTTATTATTTCAGGGCCTACTGAGGAATCGACAGATAAGTATTATAAGATCAATAAGATAATACCGATGCTCAAAAAGGGGAGCCGTGACGAGAAGACAAAAGAGGAGTCAGGGGATTATATTATAGATGAGAAGGGTCGCAACGCTTATCTTACAGAGCAGGGTGAGCTGCGTGTAACTGAATTACTGGGAATAAAGGATATGCATACCCTCTCTTCGATGGAGTTTAAGCACCATGTCAATCAGGCGCTTCGCGCTCATGTAAACTTTAAGCTGGATGTAGATTATATAGTCACCGACGGCGCGGTAGTGATAGTAGATGATTTTACCGGAAGACTGATGCCTGGCAGGCGTTGGAGTGACGGACTTCACCAGGCCATAGAGGCAAAAGAGGGCGTTAAGATAGAGCGGGAGAATCAGACCTTAGCTACTATTACATTCCAAAACTATTTTCGTATGTATGATAAGCTGGCCGGGATGACGGGAACCGCGCTTACTGAATCAGAAGAATTTACAAAGATATATAATCTTGATGTTGTTGCAATCCCACCAAATAGAGAGCTTTCTAGGACAAACCACCCGGATGTGGTATATCGTACTGAAAAAGAGAAGTTTAACGCTATAGTGGATGAGATAAAAGAGCTCTACGATAATAAACGTCCTGTGCTGGTTGGCACAATATCTATTGAAAAGTCGGAGCAAATAAGTGAGCTCTTAAAGAGAAAGGGCGTACCGCATAATGTTTTAAATGCAAAATACCATGAGTTTGAGGCCCATATTGTAGCGCAGGCAGGAGGATCTGGCAGCGTAACTATAGCAACAAACATGGCTGGTCGTGGAACTGATATCTTACTTGGCGGCAATCCTGAATTTAGAGCTAAAGATACTATACTTAAGATGGAGGCTGATGGCAAGGAGGTCGCTGAAGATGAGAAGAGAGAGCTGCTCAATAAGCTCAAACACGAGGCTTCCACAGAGCATAAAGAGGTTATTGACTGCGGAGGACTGCACGTTATAGGGTCTGAGAGGCATGAGTCTAGGCGAATAGATAACCAGCTGCGCGGAAGAGCGGGCAGGCAGGGCGATCCGGGCTCAAGCCGTTTTTACGTATCTTTAGAAGATGATCTTATGAGAATATTCGCCTCCGATAGAGTCGCGCGCATGATAGACTTTTTCAAGCTTGAGGAAGGTATGCCGATAGCTGAACATAGAATAGTCGCAAGATCCATAGAGACCGCCCAGAAGAGAGTAGAGTCTCATAACTTTGAGATCAGAAAGCAGGTCTTGGAGTTCGATAATGTTATGAATAAGCAGAGGGAGGTAATCTATACTGAAAGAAAGACTATTTTAGAGAGCGACGATCTTAAAGAACATATATTTGATATGGTTGAGAATTCAGTCTCCGCTGCTTTGGATATATACGCGCAGGAGAACCTACATGCCGAGGAATGGGATTACGCGAACCTGATCACTTGGCTAAGATCAAAGTTTCTTATAAGATTGGATGAGAATGATCTGAATAAGTTCAGCAGAGAAGAGCTTTATGATTTTTTAAATGATAAGATCAAAGCCGCTTATCTTGATAAAGAGAAGTCTCTCGGTATTGAGAAGAGGAAACATATCGAGAAGTACGTTCTTCTCCAGAGCATAGATACAAAATGGAAGGATCATCTTCTTAGCATGGATAGGCTTAGAGAAGGTATCCACTTGCGCGGATACGGGCAAAGAGATCCTCTGGTAGAATATCAGCGCGAAGGGTATGATCTATTTATGTCTATGATAGAATCTATACGTGAAGAGTCGCTTGAATATATATTTAGGATCCAGGCTGTTGAGACAGATAAGGACCATGGGGTCTTCTCAAACATACAGCAGGAATACGTTCACCCAGAAGCGGACTCTATGAGTGATATACGAACTAAGGCTGCGTCGCGTTCTCAAGCGCCAGTTGATTTTAGCCAACCCCCTCCGCCTCCACCCGTACCTGATACAGGTCCCCCTAAGCCATTTAAGAGAGAAGAGCCAAAGGTAGGTAGGAATGACCCTTGTCCATGTGGAAGCCAAAAGAAGTATAAGAAGTGTTGCGGAAAATGAGATTCGTATCTAGTATCTCGTATCTCGTATCTCGTAAATTTGCATTTTCACGCGAATTTTTATTAGCTATTACTGCAGGGTTATTGCTTGGGTTGAGTTTTTCAACGTTTAATTTATCATTCTTAGTATGGATTGGTTTAATCCCTCTCCTTTTTGCTATCTCAAATGTTTCTCCCAAAAAAGCTTTTATATTATCTTACATAGCGGGTTTTGTATTCTTTTTTTCTTCTATGTACTGGCTAATATATGTTACCCCTGCTGGCTGGATAGTAATATCTCTATACCAAGCCCTCTACTTCGGGCTCTTCGGGTTAGTCTCTCAAGCCGTCATTGCGAGGAGGCCGCAGGCCGACAAAGCAATCCCTACAAGCCACAGCCTACAAGCTACAAGCTATGTTATTATTCCCGCCCTCTGGGTTGTTCTGGAATATCTTCGCTCAATAATTGGCGGCGGAATCGGCTGGAACCTTCTTGGGTATTCTCAATACGAAAATCTTCCCCTAATACAGATTGCGGACATTACAGGAGTCTACGGTATATCATTTCTTATAGTTTTAGTTAATTTTGCTATATATTCTATGATAAGAATGGCGATAAAATGCCAGAGAACACATAAAAAACTATTTGCGAAATCCAACCTCTCTTTTTCACAAGAGACAAAGATCAATCCTCTCTTTCAAACGTTAATAATTTTTCTTTCGGTTATTTTAGTATTAGCATATGGTTACAAGAAGATAGGCCAGATAGATCATGCTGCGGAGACATCAAGGCATAGACTTAAGATATCAGTTATACAGCCGAACATAGAACAGCTTCACAAATGGGACGCCTCTTACAAAGATTATATACTGAATCGATTAAAGAGTTTAACGCTCCAGGCCCAGAGGGATGATCCTGATATTATAGTGTGGCCAGAGACCTCTATTCCTGGATATCCCAACAGGGACAGAAAATTACATGATTTTGTTAAAGATTTAGCATTAAGAACAGATAGATATATATTAGCTGGCGCGCCGATGATAGCTACAGTAAGGAATAAAGATTACAATAGCGCGCTTCTCTTCTCAAAAGAAGGCAGGCTTGTTTCACAATATAATAAGCTGCGTTTAGTGGCATTTGGTGAGTTCATTCCCCTTGAAAAATATATTCCATCCATAAGGAACCTTTTTCCTCTAACCGGCAACTTTATCTCAGGAGACGAATTTACGCAATTTTCCCTACCAGCTATAGGCCATATGCCATATGCCAATTTCAGTGTCCTCACCTGCTTCGAAGACATATTCCCCTCACTCACCAGGCGGTTTGTTAAAAAGGGCGCTGATTTTATGATAAATATTACAAACGATGCCTGGTTTGGTAGAAGCGCTGCGCCATATCAGCATGCCGCGAACTCTGTCTTCAGGGCCATAGAAAACAGGCGGCCATTTATCCGATCCGCGAATACCGGCCTCTCATGCTTTATTGACACTGCGGGGCGAATATACTCTAGAGTTACCTCTGGCCCCAGAGAGGTATTTGTAGATGGGTATATTACAGATCTCGTTACTATTAAAAGAGATAAGAGATATACGTTTTATACAAAATATGGGGATGTCTTTGTATTAGCCTGTGGGTTGCTAATCGGACTTTTTCTGATTGACTATCTTCTCAGGCGCAGGTATAATAAATGACTACTTAATAGTCATTTATTATAGTATATGTTAAATTTTCGGTTCCTCCTACGCTCTTAATACGGTAATACTACTGTTGAGCTTCGGAGGACTGCAAAAGATAAATAACATGTGTCGGGGCGTCCTCCTACGCTTCGAAATGAGAGAAACTTCATTGAAGTAAGCTTCGGAGGACAGGTAGCTCAGCCATGTACCATTCGGCCAACATGTATACAATGGCCTCAGGTACACGGTTAAATTCGTACATATAACTTATGTCGCTATGCTCCATAAGTTATGTACTCATTTAATTTGGCTTATTGGTCTTTACATAAATAGTATATGTTTAATTTTCGGTTCGGGGCGTGCCCCGAACCGAATTTAGAAGCAGCACCTAAAATAGCAATTTTCGGTTCGGGGCGTGGCTCAGTTTGGCTAGAGCACCTGGTTTGGGACCAGGGGGTCGCCAGTTCAAATCTGGCCGCCCCGACCATAATTAGCATATAGCATATAGCAAATGGCATGTAGTATATAGTTTATGGCAAATAGCTTATAGCTTATAGCATATAGCAATTGGTTGCAGAAAATGTTTAGATTTGAAGAGTTGGATATATGGAAATTGGCAATAGAGTATGCCGATAAAGTTTATGATTTGGCTAATAAATTGCCAGCGGATGAAAAATATAATTTAATAATTCAACTTAAAAAAGCAACGTTATCAATATCAAATAATATTGCTGAAGGTTCAGGCACTGCAACAAGTAGAAATTTTAGTTCATTTTTAGATATAAGTGTAGCCTCAGCTTTTGAAACTATTAATCTTTTACATTTTGCGAAGATAAGACGATATATTACTGAAGAAGAAAAGCAGGTTTTGTATCAAAAGGCAGAAATTCTTGTTAAAAGAATTCGCGCATTCAAAAATAGTTTAAAGTAACTATTGGCCATTTGCCAATTCAACAGATTTAGTGTAAGTGAGCTTTTTTAAGTTTAGATTTGCTTGTAGGCTATTAGCCATTTGCCATTTGCTATTTATGCGCCCGTAGCTCAGCTGGATAGAGCATATGCCTTCTAAGCATAGGGTCACACGTTCGAGTCGTGTCGGGCGCGCCACTTTGGCATATAGCTTTTGGCATATAGCATGCATATAGCTATTAGCTATTTGCTATTTGCTATCAGGCCAACACGGTGGATGTAGCTCAGTTGGCAGAGCACCTGATTGTGGTTCAGGTGGTCGCGGGTTCAAACCCCGTCATCCACCCCACTTCTTCGCTCGCATAGTGTAAAAAGCGGGCGAGCTTCGAAGTGCAAGCACTTTTTTATCGTCTAGCCAAAAAGCGGGCGAGCTTCGAAGTGCAAGCACTTTACAATTTATAAAGGATGACTACCTATTGATCGTTTAGCGAAGAAGTGTCCTGCGAAGTTCTCCTTTGCTAAAGTTTCGCAGAACGTAGCAGGGCAAAATTATATGTATTACGTTTATATTATACAGAGCCAAAAAGATAAAAGTTATTACACGGGCCTCACAAAAGACATAGAGGCGCGCTTACAGAAACATAATTCTGGTGAAGTTGAATATACAGCAATAAAGTGCCCATTTAAACTTGTATGGTACTGCTGTTTTGAAAATAAGCTGAAAGCTTTACAGTTTGAAAAATATCTTAAATCTGGTTCTGGATTTGCTTTTGCACGGAAAAGACTTGTATAGTTGAGTTTTTTAAGGAAGGGCTTGTTTTTGCGTTGCGATCTTATATCCAGCGAAGGTCCTTATCTAAGCGCCCACTCTCAATAAGATGTTTAATCTTTTTTAACCTAAAGTAATTTGTATCTTCTAGATCTTCCCCAGCAAGGCCATTCTGCGCATAGGCCTTATAAAGTTCATCTATACCCTTTTTAACATTCCAGACAGGGCTAAAATCAGGAAGGCTCTCTTTGATTTTAGAGAAATCAACACGATACGATCGTTCATCATTTCCTCTTGCACTCAAAATCTCAATAGAGGTCTCCGGCACTATCTTCTTAACATGCATGGCTATATCTTTTACCTGGTAGTTTTCTTCATTAATGCCTACATTGAATGTTTGATCATGAATTTTCTCTACAGGGGCCTTTAGCGCAGCAAGAAATGCCTGACAAAGGTCAAAAACATGTATTATTGGCCGCCAGGGAGTTCCGTCTGTTAAGATGGTTATTTTTTTAGTTAGATAGCCTCTTGCGACCAGATCATTTACAACCAAGTCTAATCGCAGGCTGGGTGAGAGTCCATAAGCGGTAGCGTTACGCATAAATACAGGATGAAAATTATCAGATGCCAGCCCTGAAACATCTTTTTCGACAGCCACCTTTGTCTTTGCATATTCTGTTAAAGGGTTTATCGGATTCTCTTCGTTTAGCGGCCTGTCATTATCTGCTATTCCATAGATACTGCATGATGAAGAGAATATAAATCTTTCTATTCCAGATTCTTTTGCCAGTTGAGCTAGTTTAAGAGAACCAGCGCAGTTTATCTGGTTAGTCCAATCCGGATTTAGTTTACCAAGCGGATCGTTTGATAGGGCTGCTAGATGTATTATTGCTTCTATGCCCTCTAAGTCTGATCTATCAATATCCCTTATATCCTTCTCTATCTGTTTGAAAGGCTTAGTATTGTCGTCGTAGAATTGGCAGTCCTTATAGAATCCGCAGTCCAGCCCAACAACCTCACAGGAATTATCCTGAAACAGCTTAGTCATGATCCTTCCTATGTATCCCATATTACCTGTAATCAGTATCATCTGTTTTTCTCCAATTTAATGATATTGTATTATATAAGTGCTTCTTATGCAAGGGTTTTGAACCTGTGATAAGAATGAGCGGATACGTCCAAGTATCAACAACAGGTCGATTGTAAGCTTACTATATCTGCTGCATGCTATAAAGTCCCAAACTCGACAGAAACTCCTATATCCGATTAAATAATCTTGTGAAGCATTTTTTAATATGCTATAATTATCTCGCAATATTATAGTGAACATTATTGTTAATATTATACTAAAATTATAAGTTTGGAGGTTTATGATGAAAGCGGTTATATTGTGTGGTGGAAGAGGTACTAGAATTAGAGATGTTTCAGAGGTCCTACCAAAACCCATGCTATCCATTGGCGATAGACCCATGCTTTGGCACATAATGAAGATATATTCACATTATGGGATCAATGATTTTATCCTATGTCTTGGCTATAAGGGCTGGGTAATAAAGGAGTTCTTCCTAAATTATTATGCCAAGATCTTAGATGCATCCGTATCATTAAAAGATCAGGAGTCTGTAATTTACCACCATGATTCAAAGGAGAGACTGGATTGGAAGATAACTATGGTGGAGACAGGCCATGATTCACAGACAGGCGCAAGGGTATTAATGACAAAGAAATATTTAAAGGACTCTGATGATTTTTGTCTGACTTACGGTGATGGTCTAGCCGATATAGATATAAATGCCTTATTAGATGCGCACAAGAATCGAAAGCTTAAGGGCTTTATGACCGGTGTCCATCCTCCAGGACGCTTTGGAGAGATCCAGATAACAGGTAATAAGGTTAGCTCTTTCGCGGAAAAACCCAACGTCAGTTGCGGATTGTATAATGGCGGATTTATGGTCTTTAAGAAAGAGGTATTGGATGAATATTTTAGAAAAGGTTCCGACCTTGTCTTGGAATCAGGCGTCTTGCCTGGCCTGGTGAAAGAGAAGCAGTTAGGTATATATGAGCACAAGGGTTTTTGGCATTGCGTTGATACGCCGCGTGATCTCGATTATGTTAATAAGTTGTGGAAAGAGAATAAGGCTCCATGGAAGGTCTGGTAGATGGTTAAGGTCTCAGATTATGTAATAGATTTTCTGGCTAGTGTAGGCATCAAGGATATTTTTATGGTCTCCGGCGGAGCGGCAATGCATCTTGTTGATTCTGTTGGACGGAAAAAATCTATTAAATATTATTGTAATTATAATGAGCAGGCAACATCATATTCTGCCGAAGGCTACTCCAGGGTGAATGATTCAATGGGCGCTTGCTTGGTTACATCAGGGCCAGGAGGTACCAATGCGATTTCGGGTGTTGCAAGCTGCTGGGTTGACTCTGTGCCTATCATTGTTATATCAGGGCAGGTAAAGAGGGAACTTATTGCAGATTATTCAAAGCTCAGACAGATAGGCGAGCAGGAGATAAACATTATTGATATGGTTAAACCTATTACAAAATATGCTGTGACTATCAAGGATCCTAATAAAATTCGTTACCATCTGGAAAAAGCTGTATTTTTGGCGAAGAACAAAAGACCAGGACCTGTTTGGATAAATATCCCACTAGATGTGCAAGGTAGCCGCGTTGATAAGAAGCGACTCTTGCCATTCCCCAAGCCCAAACCTTCAAAGGATAAGACACTGAAGAATAAAGTAGTAAGGGCGCTCGACTTACTTAATAGAGCAAAGAGGCCTGTTATATTGCTTGGTAATGGTATTAAGATATCAAAATCCAACGATCTTATCAGCAAGCTCCTAAAGTGTGTTAAGGTGCCTGTTCTCTTATCATTTAATGGCATGGATATTCTACCAGAGAATCACCCATTATATATAGGTAAACCCGGCATTATAGGGCAGAGAAGGGCCAACTTTTGTATACAAAATGCCGATTGTGTAATGTCCATAGGCTCAAGATTAAATCTGAAGATAATCGGCTATGATTATAAAGCATTTGCGAAACAAGCAAAGTTAATAGTTGTAGATATTGATAGCGAAGAGCTAAAGAAACGCACAATAAGTCCTGATCTGGCTATAAACGCAAACGCAAAATGTTTCTTACTAGAGCTTTTGTCTCAGGCAAAGAAGAAGCCATTGGTTGCCGATGAAAAGTGGTTAACTGCCTGCAGATACTGGAAGAGACATTATATACCACTTGAGAAGGAAGCCCATAGGGATAAACGTCATGTAAATACATATGCATTCTTTGACAAGCTCTCAGATCTGCTTTCGGGCAGGGATATTGTTGTAACAGGTAATGGCCTGGCTGCCCTTTCGCTATATCAGGCCTTTAAGGTTAAAAGAGGACAGAGGGTATTTACCAATAATGGTTACGGGGCGATGGGCTGGGGTTTGCCAGCTTCGATAGGGGCCTCTATTGCTAAGGGAAAGAACAGGGTTATATGTGTTACCGGGGACGGAAGTATTGCGATGAATGTGCAGGAACTCGAGCTTATAAGACACCATAAATTACCTGTTAAAATATTTGTTTTAAATAATTCAGGATATTCATCGATAAGACATACGCAAGACTCTTTCTTTAAAGGTTTTCATGTCGGTTCTGATGATAAATCAGGCGTGGGAAGTCTTGATTTCAATAAGATAGCTAAGGTATTTGATCTTAAATATATTTATATTGGCAGAAATATTCAACTCAACAAAAATATCCAGGCAGTCCTTGGCTCAGTCGGTCCGGTCTTGTGTGAGGTTAATATAGCTAGAAAGCAAGGTGTTAGCCCTAAGACTACATCGTATGTTGGCAAGGATGGTAAGATTAAGTCAAGAGCTCTTGAAGATATGTATCCTTTTTTGCCAAGGCAGGAGTTATTGAAGAATATGGAAATATCTAGGGGTTAAATATTATGCATAAGATAATTGAGGAAGATCTAAAATTTATTATAGGCCATAAGATCGATTGGGAGTTGCTTAGAGACAAGACCGTATTGATCTCCGGCATTAACGGTCTTCTGCCTTCATATATGGCATATACTATGCTTTATCTTAATAAGAAAGGTTATAATATTAGAATTATTGGCATAGCAAGAAGTAAGGAAAGGGCTTATGCTAAATTTTTTGGATTTAAGGATAATAAGAATCTACAGCTCATGATCCAGGATATATGCGACCCGATCGACATTAATGAAGAAATTAATTATATTATTCATGCTGCGAGTCACGCTAGTCCTAAGTATTATGGCATTGATCCCGTTGGTACTCTGTTGCCCAATGTGTTGGGTACCTATAGGCTCTTAGAATTAGCCAGAGAAAAGAATGTAGATGGATTTCTATTTTTTAGTACAGGAGATGTGAATGGCGATGTTGCCGAAGATCAGATACCGACCAGCGAAGATATTTATGGTGGTCTTGACCCATTAGCGTTATCCTCCAGCTATGCAGAGAGTAAGCGCATGGGTGAGAATATGTGCTTTAGCTGGAATCATCAGTATGGCGTACCTGCTAAGATTGTGAGACCTACTCATACCTATGGGCCTGGCATGAAGCTGGATGATGCTAGGGTATTTGCCGATTTTGTGTCAGACATCGTTAATAATAGAGATATCGTTGTTAAGAGCGATGGCTTGGCCACCAGGGCATTCTGTTACATCGCAGATGCTACTGTAGGGTTTTTCCAAGTGCTTTTTAAGGGTGATCCTGCCAAGGCTTATAATGTAGGAAGTGATGTAGAAACAAGCATTGGTGACCTGGCCAAGCTATTGGTGGGGCTTTTTCCGGAAAAGGGGTTAAAGGTCGTTATGGGTAAGGGTTCTTGCGCAAAAGAATGCGCTAGGAGTAAAAAAGTAAGAGGCGCGGCGGATATAAAGAGTATTAAAAAACTCGGATGGAAAATTGAGCACACAGTCGAAGAGGGATTTAAGAGGACTGTGCGCAGCTATATATAGCATCTTAATAATTTGCAAATTAATAGAATTAAGAAAGAAGATGGATAAAGAATCTAAAAAGAATCTGATAAGTATTGTAACTCCGTGTTATAACGAAGAAGGCAATGTCGAGGAGCTCTATAAACAGATAAGGGATCTTATGGGAGCCCTTGATAAGTATGAATATGAACACATCTTTATAGACAATGCCTCCAAGGACAACACAACGGATATCCTTAAGCGACTGGCAAAGTATGATAAACGTCTTAAGATAATTATTAATACAAGAAACTTTGGTTGGGTGCGAAGCCCAAACTATGTTATTCACCAAGCCCAAGGTGATGCGGTTATTAGTATTGCAGCTGATCTTCAAGACCCGCCAGATCTTATCAGGGAATTTATAAAATATTGGGAAGAGGGGTATAAGGTAGTTGCGGGCGTGAAGTCTAAGAGCGAAGAGTTCTTTCTTATGCGGATTGTACGAAATGCGTTCTATGATTTTATAAATAAGGTCTCTGAGGTTGAACAGTTGAAGAACTTTACGGGCTATGGACTCTATGATAGAGAGGTTGTTGAATATTTAAAAAAGATGAAAGACTCTTATCCTTACTTCAGGGGTCTTATCTGTGAGATAGGTTATGATATAAAAAAGGTTGAGTATCTCCAGAGGAAGAGACGCAAAGGTCGCTCCAGCAGTGATTTCTATAAGTTATATGATGTTGCCATGCTTGGCATTATGAATACCTCGAAAATACCTCTTAGAATAGCCACATTTATGGGATTTCTCCTATCCGCATTTAGTATCTTAGTTGCCTTTATATATTTTATCTTAAAACTGCTTCTTTGGATGGCATTTCCTATAGGTATGGCTCCAATAGTAATTGGTATCTTTCTTTTTTCTTCTGTCCAGCTTCTATTTATTGGAATAATAGGTGAGTATATAGGCGCTACCTATACGCAGGTTCTTCATCGGCCCCTGGTCGTTGAAAAAGAGAGAATTAACTTCTAGCTTCATCTTTTCGATTATCAAAAAGATATAATTTACTTGAGTTACTAAGATCATTTTTTAAAATATATTGATCGGATATAGGAGGATAAGATGGATTGTCCAAAATGTGTTGGTAAGCTGCAGAAGAAGAAGGTTGAGGATATCGAAGTAGATGCCTGTTTTGCGTGTGAGGGCATATGGTTTGACGCAGGGGAGCTTGAGGCAATTATTAAAGCTGATTCTACCGATAGATTTGATTATATCGATGTTGGCAGAGAGGCTTTTGACGGAGAAGAGGCTGCGCAGGCAGGTGTAAATCTAAATGATAAAAAGGGCAAATGCCCTAGATGTGATGATGGCACAGTCTTGACCCAAACGCAGTATGAGAAGGAAGAAATGATAAAGGTTGATATCTGCCCAAAAGGCCACGGCATATGGCTCGATGGTGGTGAAGTGCAGGCGTTGAGAGATAAGAGTTTAAAATATTATATGAAGTTGATTAAATATTCGTTCTCAAAGGAAGGGTTAAAAGAGTTGTGGAATAATGCCTTTAAATAAGGAGACAAAAAAATGGTAGAGTTCATAGATAAATTTAAAGAGCAGTTACTTTCTAAAATTTCCAAAGAAGAACCATTAGAAGAGAAGGCGCTAGATAACTCTATCGCCCTGGGAGTCTTATTGTGGGTAGTGGCTGAAGCTGATAAAAAGTTTAAGCCTGAGGAGCTAGACAAGATAAAAGAGACTCTTACATCTCATGCGAAAGTTTCACAGGAAGAGATCCCTGTTGTTTTAGAGACCATTAAGCAGGCAGCCCAGGAGAGGATAGATATCTGGAGCTTTACCCATCTATTTACCAAGATACCAGACCCAGAAAAAACCGCAATAATTGAGAATCTCTTCAGGGTTGCTTGTTCTGACAAGGACCTGGATTTTGATGAGATAGAAACGATAAGAAGAATGGCAGGCCTGATGAAGGTATCTCATTCAGCCTTTATCGATGCTAAGATAAAGATTAAGAAGGAGTTCGGCTTAGAGACAGTAAACTAGTACAGACGCTTTATACAACTAATTTAATATTAATATGTTATGGAAGAAATATAGAAAAATTTAATAAATATTAAAAAATTTGAAAGAAAATCACCCCTTTTGACGACATATACAAGTAGAGGAGGTGATTTTTTTATGCCAAACGTTGCAAGGAGGCACCAGCTACAGGGAAATCTCTTATATCATGTTTTTAACAGGGGTAATGCCAAATCCGTGGTATTTAGAGATTTAGAGGATTATGAGAATTTTACGGATATTCTGCTGAGATATCGTATTGAAAGAGGCGTAAGGTTTTATAATTATGTGATAATGCCTAACCATTATCATCTTTTGTTGGAGATCAACGATCCAGATCAGTTATCTTCTATTATGGCTGGAATAAATAAGTCATACAGTTGGTATTATCATAAAACGTATAAGACAGTTGGGTATCTCTGGCAGGGTAGATTTAAGTCCAAGCCTGTTCAAAAGGATGGATATTTGCAGGTATGCGCACGCTATATAGAAAGAAATCCACTGGCACAAGGTATCGTGAGCAATCCCGAAGATTATTTGTACAGCAGTGCGCGGCATTACATACTTGGTTTAACAGATAGGCTATTATCAGAGCACCCATTTTATTCAGAATTTGGAAACAATTCAGAGGAAAGAAGGTCTTCTTACAAGAACTGGCTCTTAGATTTTGACGAAGATGTTGATGAAGAGAGTTGTCTCCTGGATTTTGACACACCATTGGGCGATACCCTGTTCTCCTCAAAACTATATAATGATGGCGGACGCTATAAACCACGTAGGCGTGGGCGAAAAGGGCGTGGACGAAAAAAGCTATAGATTGCCTACATTGCTGGAAACATTTCTTCTATAACACATTCAAATTACGAAGTTTATATAAAGCGTCTTTACTATTTTATAGGCGTGGGCGAAAAGGGCGTGGACGAAAAAAGCTATAGATTGCCTACATTGCTGGAAACATTTCTTCTATAACACATTCAAATTACGAAGTTTATATAAAGCGTCTTTACTATTTTACAGGAGTGGGATGTTGTTATATTTAATGATAAGTCAAAGGGTTTAGCCACCGAGCATAAGGTTTTTCTGAAGGAGCATCTACTTGGCGATGAACGTTCAGATGTTCGAAAAGCTGCTAGCGAGCGGATAGGCGCAGATATTTTACTACTGTCGGAGATTAATGACATAAGCCAGATTAAAGGAAATGTCATAGTGGTATCTGACGCCTCAGAGCCAAAAGTTGATGGATTTGAAAATGCCAAACACTTTATTTATAAGAATAATTATTTGAATCGTGTTTCAAGTGAAGGTAAGCGGGTCTATATAGATGTTATCCCACTTCTGGCCATAGCCAAGGGGTTGCTTAACCTAAACGATAGATCTCAAGAGGGTCTTATAAAGGCCCTGACAAAGGCGCTAAAAAGGCTTTCGCAGGGCGCATTTAATGCTGAGTTGCTTAATCAGTTTGTTCAAGATGTTATGGAAGGAAATGCAGCCAGTTTGACAGTTATGCTTCCTGATGTTAAGCCCTATGATAAGAAAGTGGTTGAAAGGCGCCAGCGCATGGCTATGCTGACATTGATAGCTGCCTAAATTTGGAACGCTATATATTTTAAGAACCCGCTACGACGCATATGTGGCGGGTTTTTTGTTGATCATGAAAATAGATATTGACATTTTCATTTTTCATGGTATACTTTAAGTGTGATTAAGAGAATAGCATATAAGAAAGCTGTAGCAGGGGCGTTGAAGAGGAGTAGGGCCGTTGCTTTATTGGGACCTCGCCAGTGCGGTAAGACTACGCTTGGGCGTGAGTTTGTTGATGTTGCTTCTTCTAACTATTTTGATATGGAAGATCCTGAGAGCGCTGCCCGCTTGACAAACCCAAAGACAGCGCTAAGCCAGCTGAAGGGTCTTATAGTTATTGATGAGATACAGCGTCGTCCTGAGCTATTTCCTGTACTGCGCGTGCTTTTAGATCGAGATCCACTACCGTCAAAATTTCTCATATTGGGAAGTGCCTCTCCTGAGCTTTTGAGGCAATCTTCAGAAAGTCTTGCTGGTCGCCTTGAAACAGTGGCCATAAGAGGTTTTGATCTTAATGAGATAGGACTGGACAATTCTGCTAGGCTCTGGGTGCGCGGCGGCTTTCCTTTATCTTTTCTTGAAAAGAATGACACGAATAGCTTTATCTGGAGGAAAAATTTTATTCAAATGTTTCTCGATCGTGATATGCGTCAACAGGCGATCAATATCTCTTCAGTTTCCTTGCATCGTTTTTGGATGATGTTGGCTCATACACATGGGCAGAGATGGAATGCTGCTGATCCAGCTCGCTCACTTGGTGTAACGCAGCCTACAATAAGACGCTATCTAGATATACTGACAGGCGTGTTTATGGTTCGCCAACTTCAACCCTGGCACGCCAATATTGCAAAAAGACAGGTAAAGGCCCCAAAGATATATATTCGCGATAGTGGAATATTGCACACACTTTTGGGGTTGAAGACAAGATCAGATTTGCTTAGTCACCCACGGTGTGGCTCGTCTTGGGAGGGGTATGTTATTGAAGAGGTTATAAGGGTTCTGGAGCCTGATGATATATATTTTTGGGCTACTCACAATGGAGCTGAGATTGATTTGGTGCTGTTTAAACAAGGGCGTATGTATGGTATCGAGTGCAAGCGTGCTGATGGACCAACAATGACACCGTCTATGCAGATAGCGCTTGAAGATTTAGGGCTTGAGCGCATATTTGTGATTTATCCCGGGCAAAAGTGTTATTCAATTCACAAGAAAGTAGATGTCTTGCCTCTAAACGTATTTATTGATAAAGGGAAAAAGATTTTTTCTATATAGAGTAATGAATATTCAAGATATTACTAAAAATCGCAGATCCATACGAAAATATACTGAAGAGATTCCTGACCAAAAGACTATCGAGACCATTCTTGAAGCAGGGAGATGGGCTCCGTCCGGACTCAATAATCAACCTTGGCGCTTTAAGGTTTTAGATGGTGCAGAGAAGAAAGGGCTTTCTCAGTTTACAAAATATCACCATATTTTAAAAAGCGCGCCAATAGCTATCTGTGTGTTTCTTGATAAAGAGGCTTCGTACAATTATAAGAAAGATGTGATGGCGATAGGAGCCTGTATCCAGAATATGCTTCTTTGCGCCCATGCCCTAGGGCTTGGAACCTGCTGGTTGGGAGAGATATTGAATCAAGCTGATGGGGTATTAAAATACCTGAAGCTAGCAAAATCGGAATATGAGTTAATGGCGGTTATTACGCTTGGCTATCCTGATGAAAAGGGCTTATCCAGCCGAAAGGCACTCAAAAGCCTTATTATTAAATGAAAAATAAATTCAAACATATATACGGTCCAGTCTCTTCCTGGAGGCTGGGTTCCTCCCTCGGAGTTGATCTCATATCCGGCGTAGATAAAGCATGTACGTTCGATTGCATATATTGCCAGGTAGGCAGGGCAAAGGCCCTAGGTGCTAAACGCAAGGTTTTTACTCCTACTAAAGATATTATCAAGGAGATCAGGTCTCTTCCAAAAGTAAAGATAGATTATATTACCTTTTCCGGAAACGGCGAACCAACTTTAGCAGAAAATCTAGGCGAGGTTATCACAGCTATTAGAAAGATACGTAATGAAAAAATCGCTATACTTACTAACTCTTCATTAATACATAAGAAGGATGTCCAGAGAGATCTCTTAAGATGTGATTTTGTTATAGCTAAATTGGATGCCTCTTCCGATAAGATCTTAAGTGATGTTAACCACCCAACCCCAAGATTAAGAGTCAGCAAAATAATAAAAGGGTTAAAAGATTTTAATAAAAGATACAGAGGTAAACTTGCTCTTCAGATAATGTTTGTGCGCGCAAACAAAAAATATGTTGCTAAGATCGCGAAGATAGTCAGAGAGATAGATCCTGACGAGGTACAGATAAATACCCCGTTAAGACCTTGTGGTATCAAACCCTTATCTAAGAACGAGATTAGATCTATAAAGGTTGCTTTTGAAGGAATGAACACGGTCTCTACATACGACACAAAAAAGCGAAAAACAAAACCGATTAATGAAAAAGGTGTTTTTATAAGGAGAGGAAAGAGATGACAAGAGCGCATAATGGAGAGCAATCTGTCTACGATGTTATTATTATAGGAGCAGGCCCATCAGGGCTTACAGCTGCTATATATACCTCAAGGGCCAGGCTAAAGACTCTGGTTTTAGATAATTCACAGGTGATAAGTCAGGCCGCATATGCGTATAGAATTGAGAACTACCCGGGTTTTCCAGATGGGATAAGCGGCATGGAGTTGGTTAGTAGATTTAGAAAACAGGCATCTGAGGTTGGCGCGGAATTCGCAACAGCTGCTGTAGATAATATATCGCATTCATCCGCTAAAGGTGAAAAGTTCTGGCAGGTAAACGCTGGGGATAAGTCATTTAAGTCGCTCTCTGTTATAATATCCTCTGGCGCTGTTGCAAGAAAACTTAAGGTGGCGGGTGAGGAGAGGCTCCATGGCAAAGGCGTATCTTATTGCGCCACATGCGATGGACCATTTTATAAGGGCAAAGAGATCGTAGTGGTTGGTGGCGGCAATACAGCGCTTGAGGAAGCGATATTTCTTACCAGATTTGCCAAGAAGGTTACAATTGTTCATAGGCGTGATCGATTACGCGCAACACAGATATTACAGGAGAAGGCGCGCTTAAATAAAAAAATTGAATTTGCCTGGAGCTCGTTGGTTGAGGAGATTAAAGGAAGTAGTATGGTTGAAGGTATGGTCTTGCGTAATGTAGTTACTGATGAGAAAAAGGTCTTAAATTGCGAAGGCGTTTTTGTCTCTATCGGATATACGCCAAATACGGATTTTCTTAAGAATTTTATCCATCTGGATGAAAAAGGATATATTACAGCAGATGAGCGGATGAAGACCTCTAAGAAAGGTGTATTTGCCTCAGGTGACTGCAGGAATATCCCATTAAAACAGATAGTAACAGCCAGCGGAGACGGCGCCTTAGCGGCATATTCTTGCCAGCAATATATTGATGAGATAAAAGGCACGATATACAAATGAGGGGTCGGAGAGTTTTAACATTCTTGACCCCTCATCCTGAGCGTCCGTCGCCAAGGCGACGAGATCTCGCCTTCGGCGGAAAGCGAAGGATCTCTACCACGGAATAATAAATGCATAATTCTAAGATAATAAAACCCCCTAGGCTTAAGAAGGGAGATACTATCGGTATTGTCGCTCCCGCGTGGTCTTTTGATCCTGACAATTTTAAGAAGGGGGTAAATGAGTTTAAGCGCATGGGTTTTAAGGTGCGCTATGATCGTTCTGTATTCAGTAAATACTGGTCTATGGCTGGCTATGACAGAGAGCGGGCCGAACAGATAAATGAGATGTTTTTTGACAAAGATATTAAAGCTATATTTTGCGCTAAAGGCGGGTATGGCTCGATACGCACCATACCCTATCTGGATAAGGATCTTATTAGCAAAAATCCAAAGATATTTGTAGGATATAGCGATATCACTATTCTGTTATCCTATATTTATAGATTAGCGCGAGTTGTTGTCTTCCATGGCCCGGTTGTTTCAGGTGAGATACACAGGGATATGGATGATTTAAGCCGCGCTTATCTCTTGCGAGCTCTTACACAGCCTTATCCGTTAGGAGAGATTAAATTTAGCGGATTAAAATCGCTCAGGCCTGGTAGGGCATCGGGCATATTGGTCGGAGGGAACCTATCTCTTATAATATGCGCTGTTGGTACACCATATGAAATAGATACAGATGGCAAGATCTTATTCCTTGAGGATGTTGGCGAAGATCTTGAGACGATCGATAAGTATCTTATGCATCTAAAGCTCGCGAATAAATTTAAAAAAATTAAAGGTATAATCTTTGGCCGCATGGACGATTGCATAGATCATTCTGGAAAAAAATATACAATGAAAGAGATAATGAAAGATATCTTAGGAGATCTAAAAATTCCTATAGTATATGGTTTTCCGTCGGGTCACCGCTTATCAGGCGCGCTTAATGTCACCCTGCCTATGGGTGTATCAGTCACAGTTGATGCTAATTCCCCCAAAATAATTATTAATGAAGCTGGGGTCAGACTTTGATTATGTTAACTTCGCAAATGCATCTTAGCTTTTTTCTAGTTAACATAAGTTGGGTCTGACCCCAGAAAAGAGGTTATATGAAAGTAAGGTATTTAACATTCTCTGCAATCGCAATTTTTATGCTACTTAACTCTGAAATTCTATTCGCTGATCAGGTATATTTGAAAAATGGCGACAGGATAAGTGGCAATATAATTAAGAGAGAAGATAACTCAACCCTTTTAAAGACAGAGAGTCTTGGCGAGTTATCGATTAATGATAGGGAGATAGAGCGTATTGAAGAGGATGCTTCCAAGAAAGAGCCAAAAGTTAAAATAGAACCAAAGCGAGAAGAAGCTGCTAAGCCTATCTGGAAACGGGAGATCCACGCAGGCTATAACAGGGTCACAGGCAACACACACGCAGGGGAACTCTCAACAGGATTATTTATTAACAGGAACAGAAAGCATGTTGATGAGTATACCCTAAAAGGAGATCTATACTACTCGTCTTCCCAAAGAAAGATGAATGCCCAGAGATCCAGTGGCATGGTCCGTTATGCATTTAGTTTCGGGCCAGGCAAGAGGCTTTATAATTTTTATAAGTTTGAGGCAGATCACGACAGGTTCGCAAATGTGGATTATAGGTTGTTGCCTAGCGCGGGATTGGGTCTTTGGATCTTTGATGAAGAGGATACCAAGATATTAGTAGAGGCAGCTGCTGGATGGGAGCATACCGATTATCGCGATAATACCAAAGACAGAGATGAGGGCGTCTTTATTCCAAGGGCATTTCTGGAAAAGAAATTTTTTAAATCATCAAAGATAACTCAGGATATATATCTTTATCCCACATTTGAGGATTTTAATCAATATAGGCTCCATTCTGAGACGGTCTTTACCCAGGCAATAAATAATAAATTGTCATTGAATTTAAGCCTGATAGATGATTATAATTCAGGCCCGGCCAAGGATACCAAAAAGAATGATCTACGCCTTACATCATCTTTAAAATACTCCTTCTAGTTTGACGTGCTTGGGGACAGTCCCTTTTCTAGTCCTACATGTAAACTATATAGGGACAGTCCCCATACTTATAATTAGTGTTTTACATTTAATATTTTACTTTTATATTGTATTGTGTATAATATACCTTAGTATATTTATAACCTACTTATAGTATATTTAGAATAGGGGGGTTGCATATGAACAAGAAAAAGATTTTGCTTGTTGACGATGAGGTAGATTTCATGGATTTTATAGGTATAAGAATAGAGTCTTGGGGGTATGAGTCTATAAAAGCAAATAGCGGCAAAGAGGCCCTGGAGCTTCTGGAGACCGAAAAACCTGATTTAATAGTATTGGACTATCTTATGCCGGATATGGATGGCGTTACGACATTTAAACATATACGCAAGATTAATGAGGATATACCTGTTATTATGTTTACAGCCTACCCTGATAAGAAATCTATGAAAAAAACTGAGAAACTTGGAGTGGTATCTTATATACCAAAGCTTAGCACATACTCTGATACTACCCAGTCTCTAAAATCCGCTATTAATCTTATAAACGAGCAACTGGAAAAGAAGAAATAATTTTTGGTCTACTAGAAGAGGAGCGTAGTCGTGGAAAACACTAGAATACTACTGGTCGATGATGAGAAGGACCTTGTTGATATGGTCAGCATGAGGCTGGAGGCAAGCGGCTATGATGTTTCTATAGCGCGGGATGGGCAGGCAGCTCTCCAGATGGCAAGAAGAGATATTCCAGATCTTATTATACTTGATCTTATGCTGCCTATTCTGGATGGCTTCAAGGTCTGCCGGATGCTGAAGTTTGATGAGAAATATAAGCATATCCCTATTATTATGTTTACCGCTCGCGTGCAGGAAGATGATAAGAAGATAGGTGAAGAAGTCGGCGCTGATGCCTATGTGACTAAGCCATTCGAGCCCGCTGTTTTGTTGGGAAAGATCAAAGAACTGTTAGGAAAATAGATGGCCGCTAAAGCACGGAAAATACTCCCCCAAAAAAATAAGTCAAAGAGCAAGAAGCAAAATTTCAAGACATCTTTCCATAATAATCTGGAGAGCAAGCATAGACTCTTGTCTTATCTTATGGATAATATACCAGATGTTATATATTTTAAAGATAAGAAGGGGAGGCTGATGCTTGTTAACAAAGCTCATGCAAAGGGTCTGGGCGTTGATCCTAATGCTGTTGCAGGCAAGACAGACTTTGATTTTTTTACACAGAAACGCGCAAGCATGATGGCAAAAGATGATATGCGTGTAATGAAAGCAGCCAAGCCTATCATTGATAAGATTGAGAGGGCAACGCGCCCTGATGGTATTGATAATTACGTCTCAACGACAAAGATTCCTATGAAAGATAACAGGGGTAAGGTTGTGGGACTGATCGGTATCACAAGAGATATTACCAAAAGGATGCAATTTGAGCATTTAAGAAGAGAGAAAGCGCGAATCGAGAAGAAGCTGGAGGTTTTAGAGGAGCTTAATAAGCTTGAATCAGAATTTATATCAGCGGTATCTCATGAGCTTAGAACCCCGTTGGCGATTATAAAGCAGCTCGTTACCCTGGTCTTTAATGAGACAATAGGTTCAGTCAATGATAAGCAACAGGAAGCGCTTAAACGCGCAAACGATAATGTTGAGCGTTTAAGAAAGCTTATAGATGACCTGCTTGATATCTCTAGGATAGAGAGAGGCAGGCTACGGCTTCATCACAGCTTAATAAACCTGAAAGACCTCTTTAAAGAATCATCGGATTTCTACAAGAACTTAGCGGGTCTACGCGGCATAGAGTTAAAGTATAGCCTGCCAAAAAGAGATGTAAATATATTTGTTGATGCTGATAGGATAAATCAGATTATAACCAATTTAATAAATAATGCTATTAAATTTACCGAAGAAGGCGGGACAATAAAGATAGATTTAAAGGTGCTAGAGACCAGGGTCAGGGTATGCATCAGTGATACAGGCATAGGTATCGCTAAGAAAAATCTGCCGCATATATTTAGTAAATTTAAGCAGGTCTCCAATCTCTCTGGCGCTGAAAAAAAGGGTATAGGGCTTGGACTCTCTATTGTAAAAGAGCTAGTGCGAAAACATGACGGAGAGATATGGGTTGAGTCTCAGCCAGGGGTTGGTAGTAAGTTTTATTTTACTCTTCCGCGTTTTTATACCCCAGAGGTGCTTGATAAGAGGGTTAAAGAGAAGATAGACAGCTTGCTGAGCAAAGGCTCCTCAGTGAAATTTATAAATCTGGTAATTGTAGACTATAATGAATTCAAAGAGAAGATTAAGATAAAGCCAGTAACGTTGTTTAAGAATCTGAAGGATATTATTAGCGCTTCATATGATACAGTGTTTACCTCAAAGAATAGGGATATACCAGCTATAGTATCCGACGCCTCTCATGGGAAATGCAGCATTATCTTCTCTCATACATCTGAGAGGAAGGTGACTAATTTAGCCGCATTATTGAAGGATAATATAAAAGCTTATTTTACAAAGAACAAGATAGATGAGGTGTTTATAGCTCTGGGTGTTCTATCTTATCACAAAGATGCCAAGCCACATAATGCCAAACATCTTCTTATAGGGCCTTCTGTGAGAGAGATCTATATAGGATCAGAGATGAGGCAACATAGAAGAATAACCTATAGCACTGACATCGATATCTATTTTCCAGGTGATAAAGCGCAGACGTGTCAGAGTATTGATCTATCTGAAGGCGGGATATGTTTTAAATGTAAGGCCCCGTTAAAGACGGATTCTGAGGTAAAGATAAAATTTGATCTGCTCAAATCCAAGAAATTAATCAACACTGATGCGCGCGTTACCTGGATTAAACAGTCGGAGATTATGCCGGCGGATCCATCTGATAGATTTAAGATCGGCCTCGAGTTCATGAATTTAGGAGAAAAGGATAAGTCACTGCTTTTAAGAGAATTAGGGTTATAATTTTCTATGGAAAAGAAGAGAATACTACTGGTAGAGGATGAGAAGGATATGGCCTACGCTGTTTCATTGCAGCTTGAGGCGAACGATTTTGATGTAATAGTTGCTGTAGATGGGCATGAGGGCTTAGATAAGGCTAAGAAATTAAAGCCCGATATTATAATCTTGGATCTTATGCTCCCTAAGATGGATGGGTATAAGGTATGCAGACTCTTAAAGTTTGACGCGAAATTTAAACATATTCCTATAATCATGTTTACATCCAGGGCGCAAGAGGCTGACCAAAAGCTAGGCAGAGAGGTTGGCGCGGATGCCTATATAACTAAGCCGTTTGAGCCTGAAGTTTTGCTCGGCAAGATAAATGAATTGCTAGGTAGATAAGGAGATATTTTGATGAAATCAGAACGCATGTCTCAGGAGAAACTCATCCTTGTCTTTGAACTTGTCAAACAAGCGCATTCATCCATGGATTTAGCAAAGTGCGCTGATTTAGTTCTGACCAAGATATCAGAGATATTAGGTACGCAGATCGGGTCTGTCATGCTTATAGACGATAAGCATAAAGAGCTCTTTATTGAGCAGGCAAAAGGGCTGGATGATAAGATTATTAAAGATACAAAGATAAAGATAGGCACCGGAATATCCGGGTGGGTCGCGAGCACAGGAAGGCCTCTTCTTATTAAGGATATATCGAAAAGTCCACGTTTTAAGAAGTACAAAAAGAAGGGCGCAAATAAATATTCTACAGAGTCTCTCATCAGTGTCCCGCTTAAGATAGGAAAAAATATCATAGGTGTTGTTAACGTAAACAACAAAAAGACGAATAAGAAATTTACTAATGAGGATTTGGAGCTCTTATCTATTATGGCTGAGCAGGTTACTATCGCCATACAGAACGCGCGTTTGTACGAAGAGACTAAGAGACTGGCGAATATTAAGCTCGATTTTTTATCGAATATGTCTCATGAGCTTGAGAACCCTCTAAGCATTATAAAGGATTCGATCTCTGTGATAGTGGATACCTCAGTCGGTCAGATGGATAAGGAGAAGGCGCAGATATTAAAAGGCGCTGTGCGTAATATAGATAGATTAAACAGGCTGCTCGATTCTCTTCTTGATCTTGCCCGGCTTGAATCTGGAAAAGATTCTATCAGAAGGTCTTATATTGAAACTAAGGATATTGTAAGGAACTGCGTGAATTTTATTAAGCCCTCCGCGAA
>JBHPDT010000022.1:0-24072 GCA_042577545.1 Candidatus Omnitrophota bacterium
CTCCGGGAGAGGCAAAGCCAGATTGGCAGATTCTTTGCGATGTTGCCAAAGCCGCCGGCTATAGCGGAATGGATTACAAAGATACTTCGGGGATTATGGAGGAGATAAGGCAGGTAACGCCGATATATGGAGGCATGAGTTATGATAGGCTAGAGCCTCATGGGCTGCAATGGCCATGTCTTTCTTTGGAACACCCCGGCACACCGTATCTGCATAAAGATAAATTCGCAAAGGGGATCGGTACTTTTATGCCAAGACCTTTTATAGAGCCGAAGGAGAATCCTGACCAAGAGTATGACTTTATTCTCTCAACAGGAAGAATCTACTGGCATTGGCATACACGTACTTTAACATCGAGAACATCAACACTTGAGAGAGAGGCTCCGAAGCCGTATGTTGAGATAAATCCGGCAGATGCCATTGACCTTAAGATAATGAATAATGAGATAGTAAAGGTCACTTCCCGCAGAGGTAATGTAAAATTATCAGCGCTGGTTACGGAAAGGGTTGCTAAGAAGTCATGTTTTATCCCCTTCCATTACAGAGAGGCCGCGGCGAATGTGCTTACAATTAATGCGATAGATCCGATCGCGAAGATACCCGAATATAAGGTTTGCGCGGTAAAGGTGGAGAAGCTATGAAGATTAGAAAGATTAATAAATCAGATGTAAGGGAACTGCTGAAAAAAGCGGCGGGTAAATGGCAGGTATACGCGCCCATCAAAACCAATGAAGGCGATACGCTCTTTTCTCTTCTGCCAAAGCAGGCGGAAGATCTTGATAAGTCGTTGAATGCCCTCAACCTTGGTGATGAATGGACTATCGTATCCGCAAAGGATATATTATTTCCTCAGCAGGAGAATATGTTTCATTTCGATAAAGATAGCATAAAAGAGGAGGTCGAGAGATCGGCGAAACTTATCTTTGGGATAAAGCCTTGCGATTTAAAGGGTATGCTCTTTTCAGATGAATTCTTCAAGAGAAATTTTGAAGATATATACTATCTTGCGCGGGCAAAAGATAGATTGATAGTTACTATCGGATGTCTTAAACCCCCAAGGCCAAATAGTTGTTTTTGCGCTTCCGCTAAGACAGGGCCTTTTGCTGATGATGGATATGATATTCAGCTCTTAGATGCCGGGGATCACTATCTAGCGGAGGTTGGGTCTGAAAAAGGGGAGGAGTTTGTATCCTCGCATAGTGATCTTTTTAAGCCAGCAGATGATAGTGCCACAGACATTCTGAAAAAAGAAAAATCTAAGGCTGCCAAGGAAGTAAGCCTAAAAGTGGATTTTCAGAAGTCCATTGAGCTTATGAAAGATGGCAAGGACTTCCAAGAGAACTACAAGAGGATAGGCGAAAGATGTATCTACTGTGGAGGCTGTGTCTATACCTGTCCTACGTGTACGTGCTTTAATGTCTTTGATGTAAAGAAAGACGATAAGGGTACGCGAAAGCGCAATTGGGACGCGTGTGTGTTTGAAGGATATACAAGGGAAGCGAGCAGTCATAACCCAAGGGATGAGAAATCTCTGAGAGCAGCAAGGCGGTATGAGCATAAGTTAAAATATGATCATATGGTAACCGGAATGAGCGGATGTGTTGGCTGCGGCCGCTGTCTATCAAGCTGTCCGGTTGAGATAGGGATGTCAAAATTTATCGAAGAGATCACAGAAGATAAAAGGAATATGTGAATATGAAAAACGAATATCTTCCATACAAGGCAACAATCGAGTCAATACAGAAAGAAAGTTTTGATACAAATACGTATAAGGTCGTATTTGATGATGAAAATATGAAGAAGTCCTTTGACTATAAACAAGGCCAATTTGCTGAGGTATCTCTGTTGGGTATTGGAGAGGCCCCTATATCGATTACTTCTTCACCATCAAGAAAAGGGTATCTAGAGTTTACCATAAGATCTGCAGGCACTCTTACCGATAAGATACATGAGCTTAAGGTAGGAGAGAGCATTTTCGTAAGAGGACCTTATGGGAATGCTTTTCCTTTAGATGAACTTAAAGGCAAAAATATATATTTTATCGCTGGTGGCATTGGACTTCCGCCGTTACGCAGTCTTATTAATATGGTTATGGATAATCGGAAAGAGTATGGCCATATTAAAATACTATACGGCGCCAAGACCCCTGATGAAGTATGTTTTAAGGATGAGTTGAAGGAATGGGAGAAGGTTCCTGATACAGAAGTATGGCTCACCATTGATAAGCCCTGTGACGGTTGGGGATGCAGTGTGGGAGTTGTAACTGAGCTATGGAAAGAGACGGACGTGCATCCTGAGAATGCGGTCGCGGTCTTATGCGGTCCCCCGATAATGATTAAGTTTGTGGTAATGAAGCTTAATGAATCCGGCTTTAAGGACAAAGATATTATTATGACCCTTGAGCGCTACATGAAGTGCGGTATCGGCAAGTGCGGACACTGCAACGTTGGAGAGAAGTTTGTCTGTGTCGATGGCCCGGTCTTTACGCGTGAAGAACTTCTGAAAATTCCCTCTAAGGAAAAGGTAATATAAGAATAGATACAAGAGAGCGCCTTGGCAAAACTGAGGCGCTCTTTTTTAGAAAGCGATATGCCAAATATGCATAACGATAATGGAAAAATAGCGTGCGCGATCTTTGCTGGCGGCGAGAATAAGCGTATGGGCCGCCATAAGGCGTTCTTAACTTATAATGGAAAAAGATCCATAGATATTATTCGAGATGGTATGAAGAACTGGTTTGCTGATGTATATATAGTAACTAATGATAAGAGACTTTTTTCACAAGAGTATAAGAATGTGATCGAGGATACTGTCAAAAATAAAGGTCCTATGGGGGCTTTGTTAACCGCGTTTACAAAGATAGACGCGGAATATATATTTTGCATTGCTTGTGATATGCCTCATATTAATGACCGTGTTATAGAAAAGATTATCAACGCCCCTAGGCATGATAATTTTGATTGCATTATACCCGCGGCAAAATCTGGACCTGAGCCCTTGTGCGCCTTATATCGAAAGAGTATGGCTAGATTGCTTGAGAGTGAGATGGAGGCTGGGCAATTATCTATGAACAAGATGCTGAGTAAATGTAATAAGCGTTATGTCGACATCAGCGAGGATACACAGGGACTTATAAATATAAATACTCCAAAGGAGTATGAGAGCTATGCGCATAAAGTCTAAGGTATGGATTGAAAAAGACAATAAGCTTGTTTTTGGCGAAGGCAAATCAGAGATATTTAAATTGATAGATAGGCACAAGTCCATCAATAAGGCGGCTAAGGAGATGGGTATCTCTTACCGTCATACATGGAGCTATATTACTGAGATTGAAAAGAGAATGGGCGTTAAGTTGATAGAGCGGATAAAAGGCGGCAAAGGTGGAGGAGGTTCCCGGCTGACAGATCATGCGCTTAAGCTTATGGAGAGATTCGACAGACTCAAGAGAGACGTTGATGTATATACGGACAAAAGAGCCAGGGAGATATTTGAGTAATGGAGAAGCATGAGATCTTAAAGGTTTACGTTGATAGAGAAGAGACTGTAGATGATCCGATTACGCAAGAGATTCCGCTGACTCTTTATGTCAATAATGAGGAACTTGTGACTCTTCTTTCCAGCCCAACAGACCTTAGGGAATTATCAGTTGGATTTCTTCTAGCATCGGGGATTATCGCGGATTTTGATAAGATAGAGAATATATCTATCGATAGGCAGAACTGGAGTGTCTATGTAGAGTTAAGAGACCGAAAGATCGATTTTCAGACCGCTTTTAAGAGGATGTATACTTCAGGCTGCGGCAGGGGCACTCTCTTTTATAGCGCGGCTGATATTATGCATCGTAACAAAAAGAGACTTGACCTGAAAGTTGAGAGGAAAGCGATTTTTGCTATGATGAAAGATTTTCAAATTCGATCAGATGAATTTAATCAAACAGGGGGCGTCCATTCCGCCGCGCTAGCTGATACTGAAAAGATTCTTATTATACGGGAGGATATAGGTAGGCATAACGCGATTGATAAGATTTTAGGATATGGACTAATCAACGGAATAGAACTTGGGGATAAGATAGTTCTCTCATCTGGTCGCGTCTCATCTGAGATATTGCTTAAGGCACAAAAAACCCAGATCCCGGTCATAGTATCACGGAGCGCGCCTACTGATCAAGCTATCAAGCACGCCAAGAGCGCTGATATCACTTTGATAGGTTTTGCTAGGGGCGGGCGGATGAATATTTATAACAGGCCGGAAAGGATATTATGAAATGCTAAAGAGGCTGACAATTTTTATTGCCGCTTTTTTGTTAGTCTCTTCCCCATCCCATCTCATGGCGCGGGAGGTTCTGAGGCTAGCGACTACTACCAGCACCTATGAGACAGGGTTATTAGACCATATACTCCCTAAGTTTGAACAAGATAACAACTGCAAGGTTCATATAATTTCAGTTGGGACAGGAAAGGCTATAACGTTGGCGAGAAACGGCGATGTCGATATTATGCTTGCGCACGCGCGTAAAGCCGAAGAAGAGTTTGTCAATGAAGGATATGGAGTTAAGAGGCACGGGCTTATGCGCAATAGCTTTGTCATTCTTGGGCCAAAGAATAACCCAGCAAAGGTCAGTGATTTAAAGGATATAAAAGAAGCCTTAAAGAGAGTATATAATACAGGATCAGCATTTGTTTCTCGTGGAGATGATTCAGGAACAGATAAAAAAGAAAAATCTCTGTGGCAAGATGCCGGCTTAAAACCCGATGGTTCCTGGTATCTGGAGACAGGTCAGGGCATGGGCGCTACATTAAGGATAGCTGATGAGAAGGATGCCTACCTTTTGGTTGATAAGGCTACATTTTTGTTCAATGAGGATAAGATAGGGTTAATAAAACTTATTGACGGAGATAAGGATCTGGTCAACTCATACGGAGTGATCGCGGTCAATCCCGAAAAACATCCCCATGTCAATTATAAGCTCTCACTTGCTTTAATAGAGTGGCTGACCTCACAAGAATGTAAGGATATGATCAATAGTTATAAGATAAACAATAACAAGCTTTTTATCGCGGACTAATAGGTATTAGATGGATTTTATAATTGAAGGGATATTAACAGCTTTTAAGATCATAATTTCATTAGACGCTGAATTTTTAGGCATAGTTTTTACTTCGATCAAGGTCTCTCTCGCGTCTATTTTTATATCAGCAATGGTGGCGATCCCCTTAGGGATATGGGTGGGGGTATGCAGATTCAAGGGAAGGAGTCTAATTACCACTATCTTGAATACCTTGATGTCATTTCCAACGGTGCTTATAGGTCTTATCTTTTATTCATTGCTTTCTAGAAGAGGTCCTTTTGGCGAATTAGGTCTGCTCTTTACCCAAACCGCCATGATAATCGGACAAGCTGTACTCGCGTTTCCTGTAATAGCGGCGCTGGTATCAGCAGGTGTCAATAATTTAGGCAATGGAGCGTTTGTCGCGGCCCGTTTACTCGGCGCTGGAAGGATCAAGAGCGGCTTTTTATATTTGAGAGAAGCTAAGTTCATTGTGATAACAAGTGTATTGGCTGCCTTCGGAAGGGTATTTTCTGAAATCGGTATATCAATGATGTTGGGAGGTAACATACGTTTTTACACAAGGAATATTACAACCGCCATTGCCCTTGAGACCTCACGGGGCGCCTTCGGCTTAGGAATAGCTCTAGGGCTTGTGCTTCTTTTGGTGGCGTTTATGATAAATATAATAGCGTGCCCTGTAAGAGAGCGATATGTTTAGGTAAAGCGCGATTTTTGAGGATTTATGATCTCTTCAGTTAAATTAAAAGATATATATAAACAATATCCATCATCTAATTTTTCACTAAATATAGATGATCTGAAATTAAATAATCAGAGTGTCCAGGTTATTGTTGGACCAAATGGGTCTGGTAAGAGCACGATACTTAGACTCCTTGCTTTTTTGGAGAAACCGGATAGAGGAGATCTCTTCCTGGATGAAAATAGAATATTATATTCAGGAAATGATAAAGAGCGCTTACGCGCGAGAATAGGGTTTGTGCAGCAATCCCCATATTTATTTAATATTAGTGTCTTTGAAAATGTCGCGCTTGGATTAAAGATAAGGAGATATTCCAGAAAAGATATCAGCCTAAAGGTCAATGTCGCGCTTGGCAGATTGAGGATAGAAGATCTGAAGATGCGAAGGGTTCGATCCTTATCTCGCGGCGAATATCAGAAAGTAGCTATCGCGCAGGTGCTTGTTTTAGAACCTGAGATTATTCTTATGGATGAACCAGCGGCCAGCGTGGATGCCCATAGCACAATTTGTATCGAGGAGGTAGTAAAGGGTATTCAGAGGCGAACCAATTCCATTGTTATTATGACAACCCATTCTTTAACTCAGGCATATCGCGTATCTCCGGAAATTATTTCGATGAGAGAAGGAAGGATCGTTGATTTTATACATGAGAATGTGTTTTTTGGAGAGATACAAGAGGCCGCGGGCGGCCTTAAATCCATAAATGTTCACAAAGATATAGATATAGTCTTTTCATCGGATCAGGGAGGCAAGACACATATTGCCATCGATCCTGAGAATATTATAATATCAAAAAGTAGAATAAAGACAAGCGCCCGCAACGCCTTTAATGGAAAGATAGTGAAGATGGAATCGATAGGTCCAAATATACGGCTATTGATAGATATAGGAGTGCCTATGTATTCAATAATTACAAAACAGTCGTTTGAGGAGATGGGTATGAATTTAGGTTTTGAGGTCTGCGTAAGTTTTAAGGTAAATTCTGTGCAGGTGATATGATGATGGAATATAGCCAAGCGCTTAATCTGATACTCAAGAATACTAAAAGTTTGCCGATAGAAAAGGTGGCTGTGGAAGATTCTGTAGGCAGGATATTGCGGGAGAATATATATTCAAAAATAGATATGCCACCCTTTAATAAATCAGCAATGGATGGATATGCCCTTAGAGTTAAAGAGATTAATAAGTTTCCCGCAAAGCTAAAGCGCATAGGTATAATAGAGGCAGGAGAGCCGTTTAGGAAGGTTATCCGAAATAACGAATGTGTAAAGATAATGACAGGGGCCTCGCTTCCAAAAGATGCTGACGCGGTAGTCAAGATAGAGGATACCATGACTTGTGGAAAATATGTCGAGGTATCAAGACCTGTAAAAAAATGGGAAAACGTATGTATGCGGGCGGAGGATATCGGCAAGAATGATAAGGTGCTGGCCGGTCCAAGGATAATCTCTACTTCAGATATAGCGCTCTTAGCCGCTATTGGAAGACGTTATGTAAAGGTTGCGAGGAGTCCCGAGGTCGCGGTGCTCAATACTGGCGGTGAGATCATTCCAACAGGTCAAAAAATAAGCGGAAAAAAGATTTATAACAGTAACGGTCCCCAGCTGATGGCTCTGCTAAAATCAGATAGTGCGACCCCTTGTTTTTTAGGGATAGCCAAAGACAGGCCCCAGGAGTTGAGAAAGGCCATCAGAAAGGGGCTTGATTCTGATATGCTTTTAATTTCCGGAGGGGTCTCTGTGGGCGATTTTGATCTTGTGCCCAGCATATTAAAGAGTTTGGGAGTGAAAAAGATATTTCATAATGTCAGATGCAAACCGGGCAAGCCCCTTCTTTTTGCAAAAGGGAAGAAGGCGCTTGTATTTGGTATCCCGGGTAATCCTGTTTCGAATTTCCTGGCGTATCATATATTCATATATCCCGCCCTGTTAAAAATGGCAGGTTATGGTGAGTGCGCGCCTTGTTTTGAAGAAGGCCTGCTTGATGTAGAATTTCATCAAAGGCCTGGGCGCAAGCATTTCGTTCCAGTGCAGATATCAAAGAGAGGTTATCGCTCTTGTCTAAAGCCTATTACAAGCCATGGATCCGCGGATATCTTGGCGTTATCAAAGGCAGATGGATTTATGGTGGTTGAGGCAGATACCTTGACTCTTAAATCAAAATCAAAGGTACAATTTATAAGATGGAAATACAGAAAGTAGATTATTTAAGACTATCTATAACGGATAAGTGCAATTTGGATTGTTCATATTGCAATCCAGCCCAAAAGGGAGAGTTTTTGACGCACGATGAAGTTATGAGGTATGAGGAGATGCGCAGGGTGGTTAAGGTCTGTGTCGGCTTAGGGATAAGGGCTGTGCGCATAACCGGAGGGGAGCCCTTAATAAAGAAGAATATTACTGACCTGGTAAGGATGCTTAAGGAGATAGACGGTTTAAAAGAGTTATCTATGACTACTAATGGCGTCTACCTTAAAGATATGGCCCCCCATTTAAAAAAAGCGGGACTTGATAGGATAAACATCAGCATCGATACGCTTGGGAATGAGAAATATAAGACTATTACCGGTCAGGATAGACTTGATGATGTGTGGGAAGGAATACATAGCGCTATTGATGCTGGATTAGAGCCGGTCAAGTTGAACGCAGTGGTAATGAAGGGGGTTAATGATGATGAGTTGCTGGATTTCGCGCGTTTAACATTAAGACATCCGCTGATAGTACGGTTTGTTGAATTTTTCCCTACTACGAAGAGGTCCAAAGGTCTAATGCATTATGCCATAGATAATATTGAAGTAAAAAATAAGATAATGGCTCATTTTGGCCAGATGATGCAGGTCTCCGAGATCAAAGGAAACGGCCCTGCCAGATATTATAAACTTAAAGATTCTAGCGGAGCTATAGGTTTTATCAGCAGCTTCAGCAGTGATTTTTGCGGTGATTGTAACAGGATGAGGATCGATTGCGCTGGAAAGATCTCACCCTGCTTATTTTCAGGCCATACATATGATCTACGCGAAGTTATTAGAAAGCAAGCCAGTGACGATGAGCTAAGGGCCCTTATAAGGAATGTCATCAATATGAAATCAGAATATAACAAAAATGAAACAGATAAATGCGCTGTCGAAATGAGCAGTATAGGAGGTTAGCTAATTATGGAAAAGAATTTGGGCATGATAGATGTAGGCGCCAAGGAGATAACGAAACGCGTAGCGCGGGCAAGAGTTATTGTACAGCTTAACAGAGAGTTGATAGATAAGATAAAAAATAATACTATTCCCAAGGGTAATGTATTAGAAATATCCCGCATCGCGGGGATAATGGCCGCTAAAAGGACCGCTGAGATACTCCCTCTTTGTCACAACATTGAGATTGAGTGTGTAGATATTGAATTTACTATAGGAGAGGAAGGGTTAGAGATAGAGTCGAGCGTAAGGGCTAGCGCTAAGACAGGGGTTGAGATGGAGGCGTTAACAGCCTGTTCAGCAGCCGCGCTTACGATATATGATATGTGCAAGATGTTTTCGAAATCTATAGAGATAAAAGAGCTTTTTCTTATTGAAAAAAGAGGAGGTAAAAGTGGCGTCTACAGAAGGTAATCAAGGCAATGGCAGGATATTTTCTATAAATTGTAGCGCGAAGAAAGGGATTACAAAGACCGCGATAAAAGAGTCAAATCTTATTGAAGATTTTGGCCTGGAGGAAGATGCTCATGGAGGCCCCGGGATAAGGCAGGTGAGTTTGTTGGCAGTTGAGAGTATCAGGAAACAGCTTGAGTGCCCAAAGGTCAAAGATAAGAATATCTCGCTTAAGCCCGGAGATTTTGCTGAAAATATTACTACAGAAGGTGTAGATCTTAAAGGGTTGAAGATTAAAGATAAACTGAGAATAGAGACAGAAATTATTTTGGAGATCTCCAAGATCGGTAAGGAATGTCACAGACATTGCGCTATCTATCAAAAAATAGGAGATTGCATTATGCCCAGAGAGGGAATATTCGCCAAAGTGATAAAGGGCGGCAAGATATATGTGGGCGATAATATAGAGGTAGTCAAGGATGTCTAAATTCGCGGTATTGACAATTAGCGATCGATGCTCACGAGGTGAGAGCGAAGACAAGAGCGGCAAAATTATCATAGACATTCTCAAGGATGCTGGTTGGGAGAACGCCTCTTATGATATAGTCGCGGATGAGATAGATCTGATACAGGAGAAGCTTCTCTATTATTGCGATAATATGAATCTGGATCTTATGCTGACTACAGGTGGAACAGGCCTGGGACCCAGAGATGTAACACCGGAGGCTACGTTAGAGGTATGTGAAAAAATTATCCCAGGTATATCAGAGTTTATTAGATCGGAAGGCTCAAAGAAGACAAGGAACGCGATACTCTCACGCGGAATAAGCGCGCTGAGAAAAAATACCATAATTATCAATTTACCAGGCAGCCCAAAAGGGGCGCAAGAATCCTTGACGGTTATCTTAGATCTTATACCACACGCCCTTGAGATGGTAAGAGGAAAAGGGCATGATAATATTCCACATGAATGATCTCATTGATATAGGCCTTTTCCTTGCCTGTCTGAAGATAGAGAGACTCGTCCTGTTATATCAAACAAGCTACCCTGCAATAATTTCTTTAAAATAACACTTGACAGAAATTAAGCCTATATTGTAATATAACGTAACTTGTGAAAAAAGGCACAAACTTTCTAAGCTAACAATAACCACTAACATTTCTTAACGCCAATCATGAAATATATAGATAATGATAATTTATATAAGCTGCTAGACGCCTTGGGCGAGGAATACAGAGTCTTCGTCCCTGAGAAACGAGGTGAACACCGTTTCTATAGAGAATATTCTTCGGGGACCGATGCTGTTCTTATAGGGGAGGTGAGGAGTGTTGAACCACTGAAATCTTTCTTTACTAAGGCGCAAGAGAAGGTTGCTGAGGATTTTAAATCAGATACTCCTGGAGCTGATGATAAGCCCTTTGCGATTGTGGGAGTTAAGGCCTGCGATCTCAAGGGTTTTAAGGTCCAGGATTTTGTATTTAAGTCTCACGACGCCGCAGATCCCTTCTATTTAAACAAAAGGGAGAAGAACCTTGTAATAAGCGCTGATTGCACATGTACGATTGAGACATGTTTTTGTGCCGCGTTGGGAGATAAGCCTTATCCGAAGTCTGATTTTGACTTAAACCTTTCCTTAGTTGAGAAGGGTTTTGTGGTTGAGGTAGGTTCTGAAAGAGGCCGGAAGATAGTTGATAGGAATTCTGGACTATTTCAGGATGCGGTCGATGAGACGGTCACAGCAAAGGATAAGCAGCGCGAAGATGTTAGTGAGCAGGTTGAGAATAATGTTAAGAGTTCCGATATGCCAAGATCTGACGCTTTAAAAGGCGTGATTGAAAAAACCTATGAGTCAGATACCTGGCAGGATGAGGCAAGGGAGTGCGTTGAATGTGGCGCATGTACTATTATCTGTCCTTCATGCCACTGCTTTTTGCTCTATGACCAGAAAGATGACAAGAGGATGGCCAGGCTTAAGGCTTGGGATTCATGCATGATAAAGGATTACGCCAGGGTTGCTGGTGGCGCGAATCCTAGAGATTACTTGTGGATGAGGTTAAGGAACAGGTTTGAGAAGAAGTTTGATTTCTTTCCAAAGGTAGCTGAGGTATTTGGATGTACCGGCTGCGGACGTTGTATATCAGCTTGTCCTGCCAAGATAGATATAAGGAAAGTATTAAATAGGCTGGTTAAAGATGCATAGCCATAAAACTGAAAATCCATACAGACCCATAAGGGCTGAGGTTATAGAGACGATTAAGGAGACGCCTACTATTATGACAGTCAGGTATAAACCTGATGAGCCCATGTCTTTTAAGACAGGACAGTTCGTTGAGATTACAATTCCAGGTGTTGGAGAAGCTCCTTTTACGCCCTCATCAAAGCCATCGCAGACAGATATATTTGAGGTTACGGTCATGAAGGTAGGCAAGGTGACCGAGGAGGTTCACAAACTAAAAAAAGGCGATATAATAGGTGTTCGTGGTCCGATGGGTAAAGGTTATCCTCTTGATAAATTTAAGGATAAAGAGGTGCTTGTGGTTGGTGGTGGATGCGGTTTTGCCCCTTTAAGAAGCCTTATGTATTCTTTATTTGAGATGAGTGGCGAATTTAAGAGTCTATTTTTCAGAGGGGGGTGCAAGAGCCCTAGTGAACTGCTTTATAGAGATGAGATGAAGGCCTGGCATGACAGGGATGACCTTAATATGAGGCTTACTGTTGATAAAGGCGATGATTCTTGGAAGGGCAATGTAGGTGTAGTAACCACTATATTAGATGATGTTAAGATGGACTACCAGAATGCGATTGCTATTGTTTGTGGTCCGCCGATTGCTATGAAATTTTCAACCTTTAAGCTGCTTGACATGGGTTTTAAAGATGAGAATATATATCTATCAATGGAGAAGAATATGTCCTGTGGAATAGGCAAGTGCGGCCACTGCAGGATCGGAATATACTACGCTTGCAAGGATGGCCCGGTATTTACATATGATCAGATAAAGGAATATGAGGGTATCTGGGATTAATTCGCGGCCAGCTTGCCCTGTACCTGAGCGAAGCGAATGGTACAGGGGAGGCCGCTCCTACGTTATAGTTGTAGGAGCCGTCTCTGACGGCGATTTATTATGAGGATAAGATGAGTACAAGTGCAGAGCAACTACATCAGAGTCAGATAAATACAGATCCTAAGAAGAGCAATGATAAGAGACTCTTTATCGATCTGGACAAGTGTGCTTCAGGTGATTGCCAGAAGTGCGAGATTAAGTGCAGTTACTTCTATCATCCTGAAAATAACGGCATAGTTTCTGTTGCTGAAATTGCCACATATGCGCTAGTTTGCCGCAAGTGTGAGGAGCCTCACTGTGTTTCATCATGTCCTAAAGAGGCTCTGGAACAGCAGAAAGATAAGGATAAGCTTCTTATTCGTCATAATATGCGCTGCATAAGTTGTAAATCATGTTCTCACGCGTGTCCTTATGGGACTATCTACCCAGAGAACGTTCCGTTTCTTGTGCATAATTGCGATTTTTGTCTCGATAGAAGAGATGATAAGCATGAGCCATTATGTATTGAGACCTGTCCATATGGGGCATTGTCTATTAAGAGCGCTTATGAAGAGGTGGATGAGAATACGTTTCTGGTTGGAGATAATATATTAGTACATTCTACACATTGGCAGTGGGAAAAGGCATGATATATATAATAGCGACTATCTTATTAGGTTTTTTAGCTACGGCAATTGTCGGCATGGTAGCTAGCTGGATCGATAGAAAGGTAACAGCCAGGGTGCAGTACAGGGTTGGACCTCCTGTCTTACAGCCCCTGATAGATATTGTAAAACTTCTAGGTAAAGAGACCCTAGTGCCTAAAGGCGCTTCAAAGTTCGCATTTTTTTCAGCGCCCCTACTGGGGATTTCCGGTGTCATATTGGTTTCGACATTGCTTTGGATGGGTCTTATAATGCCTAAAGAAGGGTTTATAGGTGACCTCATAGTTGTTATATACTTGTTAACCATACCTTCTTTGAGTATCATAATTGGTGGTTTTGCCTCAAAGAACCCATTGGCTAGTGTGGGCGCTTCTCGTGAAATGAAATTAGTGTTGAGTTATGAGCTTCCGTTTCTTCTGGCGGTTCTTGTTCCTGTAATTAAGTGTGGTTTTTCAATAAAGTTTGCCGATATAATCGGGTATCAGGTTCAAAATGGTGTTTTTATTGGCCAGGCTTCAGGAATAATCGCTTTCATTGTAGCGCTTATCTGCGTTCAGGCAAAACTTGCGCTGGTACCATTTGATATTCCAGAGGCGGAGACTGAACTTGCTGGTGGCGCTATTATAGAGTATTCCGGCGCAGGATTAGCTGTATATAAACTGATGAAGAATATGCTGCTCTTTGCGTTACCCGTTTTCTTAGTTATCTTATATATGGGTGGCATAAGACACGATGGCTGGCATCTATTATTGGGTATATTAAAGTATGTGGGAGTTGTGGCGTTAATCACTGTTATAAGAAATACTAATCCTAGAGTAAGGATAGATCACGCTGTCAGGTTTTTTTGGGGACCTATGACAGCGCTTGCGATAGTGGCGGTAGCATTGGCTTTTATAGGAAAATAAATAATGATAAATACTAAATCCGAAACTCTAAGCACTAAACAAATTCTAATTACCAAATTAGTAAATGATCTAAACTCAGGTTTTGAATTTTGTGTATTAGAATTTAGGATTTGTTTAGAATTTAGAAATTAGGATTTAGTATTTTATAGAGGATTTTTATGAGTATCAAACTTAAAGCATTATTAAAATCACCTTGGGTGTTTCATCTTGCCACAGGCAGCTGCAATAACTGTGACATCGAAATACTCGATTGTTTGACTCCTCGTTTTGATGTAGAGAGATTCGGTATGCTCTTAGCTGGAAGTATCAAACACGCCGATGTTCTGCTTGTCACAGGTTCAGGTAATAGAAAATGTATCTCGCGAATCAAAGAAGTCTATGAACAGATGCCGAAGCCATGCCTTGTGGTCGCTATAGGTGAGTGTTCTATGTCGCGCGGGATGTTTATTAATAGCTATAATTGTCCGCTTCCAGTAGATAAGATTATTCCTGTGGATGCTTATATACCAGGTTGCCCACCTAAGCCTGAGGCTATTATAGCGGGTGTAGTAAAATTAATTGAGAAAGTCAAGAGTGGCAAATGAATAGAGACGAGATATTAAAACAGATACAAGAAAGATTCAAGGAAGATGTAATAGATATCTTTGAAAAATCAGATAGTAGAGTCTATATTGGTATTAAGCCTGAGTCGATAACTCGTATTGCTCGGTATACATTTGAGGAATTAGGAGCAAGGTTTAATATAGCTTCAGCCCGTGACGCCAGAGGGTTTATGGAGATATTATATCACTTTACATTAGAAGAGATAAATGTGGTTATCTCATACAGAGTGAAATTAGATAAGTCTAACCTTGAGATAGATTCTATAGCGCCTCTCTTTAAAGGCGCAAACTGGATTGAAAGAGAGATCAAGGAGATACTAGGTATAAATTTTAAAGGTCACCCCAACTTGAAGAGATTGCTTCTTCCTGATGAGTGGCCTGAAGGCGTCTACCCTATGAGGCGCGATTATAAAGAATGGGATAAGGACGCGATAAGAGATAGAGGCGTTTGAGAAAATAAAAAATCAAATATAAAAAATAAAAATTACAATTAAAAATTCAAAATTAAAATAAAAAAACCAGATAAAAAGAAACCGTAAACCGAGAACCGTAAACCGTCCGCCGAAGGCGGATCCGCCTCTGGCGGAAAGACCGAGAAAATGGGAAAGAGAACAATAGTACCTATAGGACCGTATCATCCGCTGCAGGAAGAGCCTGAATTTTTTACGCTTACTGTTGATGGTGAGACCGTTGTTGATATAGAGGCTCAGATAGGCTATAACCACCGCGGGATTGAGAAGATATCTGAGATGAAGACATTCGATCAATCCACCTTTGTTATTGAGAGGATCTGCGGTATCTGTTCAACGAGCCATCCGTTCGCGTATACCAGAGCGGTTGAAGATATATTTCCTATGGAGGTTCCAGAGAGAGCTAAATATATTAGAACAGTTATCGCAGAGGGGGAGAGGCTTCATTCGCACCTCTTATGGTTGGGCTTAGCTGGACATTTTCTTGGATACAACACTGTCTATATGTGGGCCTGGAAGCTTCGAGAAGAGATCTTGGATGTAATGGAGATACTCTCTGGCAACAGAAACAACTATGCTATGTTTAAGCCTGGTGGAGTAAGAAGAGATTTTAAGGACGAGGATATAAAGGTCTGCCTTAAGAAGATAGATTCGATTATACCAACCTTGATTATGCTTAAGAAAGCGGTAGTAGATGATCCTGTGCTTCATTCTAGGACAGAGGGCGTAGGCGTATTGACAAAGGAAGAGGCGATTAACTACTGCGCGCTTGGCCCAACAGCGAGAGCCTCTGGTGTTGCTAGAGACTTAAGAAAAGACTGCCCTTATGGTTCCTATGATAAAGTCGATTGGCAGATGATAGTGACCAAAAATGGTGATGTCTATGATAAGGTAGTTCTGAGGGTCTTAGAGATGTTTGAGACGATCAAGATATTGAAATACTGTCTCAACAATCTTCCGGATACGGAGATAGATGCTAAAATAAAGGATATACCAGTAGGTGAAGGTATAGGCCACATCGAGGCGCCTAGGGGTGAGACATTCCATTATGTCTTAAGTGATGGAACTAATAGACCAGCTCGCCACAAGGTGCGAGCACCCACCTTTATGAATCTCCCTACTTATAAGTCAACGATTGTAGGTGAGACCATTGCAGACGCTACAATTATACTCGCGGCCATAGATCCCTGCTACTGCTGCACAGAGAGAATGGCGGTGCGCAATACAAAAGGCAAGAAACTCTTCAATGGAGAAGATCTAGTAAGGATGTCTCAGGCTAAGACGGAAAAACTCAAGAGCAAGATGAGGATTAGATGATATTAAACCCCGCATATTTCAGATTTGACAAACTCTCAATCTTTGTGGGTATGGTCGTTGTATTCTTTTCTTTGCTGATAGCATTGTATTCGATCGGATTCATGAGAGGGAAGAAGGGGTTATTACGTTATTACCTCTACATGCTACTGACGGTTGTGGCCTCTCTTGGAGCTATCTTTGCGAATAATCTATTGCTCTTTATTGTATTTTGGGGTTTCTTGGGATTGCTCTTATATCTTCTTATAGGTTTTGGTGAGGGAGACAATACATCGTATACAGCTAAGAAGACTCTCATTATAATCGGTGGAACAGATGCGCTTATGCTTCTTGGTTTAGCTATCGTATGGAAGACGACAGGTCTGCTTCAGATGAGTAGAATTAGTTTACAATTCACAGACAATTCCATATATCTTGCTTATATCTGTCTGGCTATAGGGGCCTTTGCGAAAGCCGGAGCTATGCCATTTCATACATGGGTTCCGGATGTTGCGCAGGACGCGCCTGTGCCTGTGAGCGCGTTTTTGCCAGCATCTTTGGATAAGCTTCTTGGCATCTATTTTTTAGCTAGATTGTCACTGGATATATTTGTGATGGATAAGACGATGAATATGTTCTTGATGATCTTAGGGGCCTTCACTATTGTGGCTGCGGTTATGATGGCGCTTATTCAACATGATTTCAAGAAATTGTTGGGTTATCACGCGGTAAGCCAGGTAGGTTATATGATATTGGGTATAGGCACAGGAACACCTATTGGCATAGCTGGCGGTCTATTTCATATGCTAAATAACGCTATCTATAAATCATGTCTCTTTTTATCTGGTGGTATTGTTGAGAAAGAGGCTAAGACGACAGAGCTGGACAAACTTGGCGGGCTGGTTAAGTTCTTGCCAGTTACCTTTATAGCATTTCTTATAGCATCGTTTGCGATTTCAGGGGTGCCGCCTTTTAATGGTTTTGCCTCAAAATGGATGGTCTATCAAGGTATAATTGAGACAGCAAAGGGCGGGGGATTTGCGTGGATAATATTTCTTGTTGCCGCGATGTTTGGCAGCGCGCTCACAATGGCCAGTTTTATGAAACTTGTTCATGCTATATTTTTGGGTCAGCCCTCCCAAGAAACATCTAAACTTAAAAAGAGAGATGACGCTGAACCTGTGCTGTTGCTGGTGCCTGTAATTACGCTTACCATTCTTTGCGTAATCTTCGGTGTATTTGCCTATCAGATTCCGCTTAAGATGTTTATACTGCCAAGTATCGGAGGCACTGTCGTATTTAAGGGTTTATGGAGTTCAGGCGCTGCGACTATTATGATGATAGTGGGCGTTGGGATCGGTTTCCTTATATATCTTCTGGGCACCTTTACAAAGACTAGAGAAGTAGACGTGTTTATTGGTGGTGAGAATCTTGATAACCACCCCGATATGAGAGTATCTGGAACTGAGTTTTATAATACAATTCAAGAGATAGGCATATTGAAGTTTATATATATGCTGGCTAAGAATAAGGTGTTTGATATATATGAGGTAGGGGCTAAGTTGACATTTGGCTTAAATAAGGTATTAAGATATCTTCATAATGGAGTCTTATCTTCTTATCTCTCCTGGTGTCTTCTTGGCATGGCTGTTTTGTTTTATTTCTTATTAAGGTGAGCCCCCGAGAAGTTTTCCTCAAGGGGCTCATCCTGAGGAGCGTCCGCCACTAATTGTGGCGAGATCTCGCCAAAGGCGGAAAGCGACGAAGGATCTATTTCAATGATTGAACTATATCTTTTATTAATACTGATGATTATTGGAGCTATAATTGCGACCGAGGTAAAGGACCTACTCTCATCCGTGGTTGCGGTTGGAGCTGTTGGTTTGGCGCTATCTATGGTATTTTTGATACTGAAGGCGCCGGATGTGGCTATTACGCAGCTGGTTGTTGAGATCTTATGCCTTATTATATTGATACGAGCCACACTCAAGAGAGATCTTCCGTTTTCAACAACAGGAAGATGGTGGATCAATACCAGTATTACAATTATCTTCTTAGCAGGCTTTATATTTGTGGCAATTAGGGCCCTAGGCGATCTTCCTGTTTTTGGAGATCCTATAATGAGGGTTGCTAGCACCTATTTAAAAGATGGGGTTACAAAGACGGGAGCGACCAATGTAGTTGCTTCAGTTATACTTGATTTCAGGGCTTATGATACCTTGGGTGAGGCGACGGTTTTGTTTACAGCGGTTATAGGTGTCTTAGCGATCGCCCGTAAGGTAGGAAGAAAGAAGATGGCAGAGATACCAGAAGTTGAAGACGCAGGGGAGGTAAAAGGTGAGTAGAGAACATGAACCAGGCATGTCACTCATTGTAAAGACTATTACGCGCTTAACCGTCGGCTTAATTTTGCTTTATGGTGTATATATATTATCTCACGGTCACGTATCTCCGGGCGGTGGTTTTGCCGGAGGCGTAATAATAGCTCTCTCTTTTGTGCATCTTATGCTAGCATACGGCAAGGATGAGGTATTCAATAAGTTTTCAAGAAAGTTTATCTCGTTCTTTGAGAGTTTTGGCGCGATTATGTTTCTAGCTATAGCTCTCTTAGGTTTCTTTGGAGGTTACTTCTTCTTGAACATTCTTCCAAAAGGAGAACCGTTTAGATTGTTCAGCGCTGGCATTATACCTTTATGTAATCTTGCTATAAGCCTTAAGGTTGGCGCTGGTTTGTTTGGGATATTTATCGCATTGGTACTTTTAAAACTTGATTCGGAGTAGAAGATGCTTGCTTATACGCTTTGTTTAATACTTTTTTGTATCGGTATATATTGTGTATTGAGAAAACGAAATATCATTAAGATTATCGTTGGTATAATTATCGCTGAATATGCGGTCAATCTATTCTTTGTGATGGTAGCTTATCGCATGGGAGGAAGATCACCGATTTTTGAAAAACCACCGGTTGAGATCACGAACATGGTAGATCCGCTTCCTCAGGCTGTTGTGCTGACATCGATAGTAATAGGCCTTGCGTCCACAGCGCTTCTAGTGGCTATCGCTATGAGGATATATGAGAAATATAAGACGTTTGATATTACAAAGATCAGGGAGTTGAGAGGATGACGAATTGTAGCATTAACATAATCCCATTATTTGTTATATTGCCTCTTGGTGGAGCATTTCTTATAGCATTGCTTCAGAAGAAGATGAAGATACTCCCTGATATTATAGGTAACGTTGTGGCTGCTCTGTTATTTATTCTTTCTATCTGCGCTGTAAAGATGAGCGCAGCTGGTAATGTCAGTATATATAAAGTAGGGAGCTGGTCACCTCCTGTAGGAATAAGTTTGGTGCTCGATGGCTTAACATCTTTTATGTTGGTGACAGTTAATCTTGTCGCCTGTTTGATAGCGGTTTACGCGATAAATTACATGCGCCGCTTTACTGATAGATGGAAATTCTTTACACTATTTTTACTTATGATCGGTGGAATGAACGGCGTAATAATAACAGGGGATATCTTTAACTTATTCGTCTTCTTAGAGATCGCCTCTGTCGCAAGCTATGCCCTGGTCGCCTTTGGTACTGAGAAGCACGAGCTAGAGGCGGCATTTAAGTATGCTGTAATGAGTACAGTTGGCTCGCTCTTTATTCTTATCGGTATTGTATTCTTGTACAGCTTTACATCGACATTGAATATGGCTGATATGGCAAATGTAATTGCGCAAAAGTCAGGCGTGAATGTTATTATAATGGTCAGTGTCTTATTTATCATGGGATTTGGCTTAAAGGCAGCACTCGTTCCATTCCATGCCTGGCTGCCTGACGCGCACCCTTCAGCTCCGGCTCCGATATCTGCTATGCTTTCAGGTGTATTGATCAAATCATTAGGAATATATACGCTCTGCAGAATATTCTTTAATATCTTTGGCCTTACTCCAGAGATATCTTCAATCTTGATGTTCTTAGGGGCTCTTTCGATGGTTATAGGGGTGTTTTTAGCCATCGGCCAATGGGACTTTAAGAGGCTTTTGGCTTACCACTCTATAAGTCAGATAGGTTATGTGGTATTGGGGATTGGTTTGGGTACGCCGCTTGGAATTTTAGGCGGATTATTCCATCTCTTCAATCATTCAATATTTAAATCTCTCTTATTTTTGAATTCAGGTTCGGTTGAACATGCTACAGGAACACGAGATCTTCAGAGGATGGGAGGGCTATTTCAAAAGATGCCAGTTACAGGATCTACCACTCTTATCGCATCGATGTCCATAGCTGGCGTGCCCCCATTTAATGGTTTCTGGTCCAAGCTCATTATTATCGTGGCAGCGGTTCAAAGCCAGCGGTATGGTTACGCGTTTTGGGCTGTATTAGCTAGTGTATTAACACTAGCATCTTTTGCCAAGGTAATGAAATATGCTTTCTATGGCAAGCTTAAAGATAGATGGAGCAATGTTAAAGAGGCCCCATTCTTTATGAAGTTATCGATGTGCGCGCTTGCGCTGATATGTATCGCTGGCGGCCTATTGCTTATTCCTGCGGTTAATAAGGCTTTCTTGGGCGCTGCCTCTAATGCGCTTTCAGAGGGTATCGGTTATGCAGCCATAGCTGCGAAGGGGATCGTGCAGTAATGAAGAGTAAGATTATACTATTTATCGTAAGCTTGATTGCCTGGAGCCTTCTTACTTGGGTGCCTGATTGGCAGCACATTGCTGTGGGTGTTGTAGTATGTGGTTTTGTGGCATATATGATAGGTGATCTCTTTACATCAAGGCCTCATCTTTTACAAAACCCAGCGCGATACTGGTATTTTTTGGGTAATTATGTACCGGTCTTTATCTGGGAGGTCATTAAGGCAAACTTCGATGTTGCTTATCGCGTTCTACATCCGAATCTTCTAATAAAACCGGGAATCGTTAAGGTCAGGACAGAGCTGAAAACAGATGTAGCGCTAACCTTCTTGGCTAATTCGATTACATTAACTCCTGGGACTATGACTGTTGATATTGATAAGGATAATGGGATTCTCTATATTCACTGGATCAATACCAATGTAGAAGACATTGACGCTACAACAAAGTCTATAGTCGAGCGTTTTGAGACAATATTAAAGAAGATTTTCGAATAGTTTTTATTTAAAGGAATAGTGTAATGAGCCCCGCCCTTCCTAATAGTGATGGGGTGGGGGTGAAATAAGAGTGAAAGACGAGTTTAAGTATTAACTATTTATGTGTATGAAAGGAAGAGCGGGGTGAAAATAATAAAGTGGTCAATAGGAACTCTGGCGCTGGTAGTGGCCTTATATATTATTATATTTAAGCCATTGCCATTCCTTTTTTATAAAGATCTGCCTAATGTTGGGTTTTTTGGCAGGGCGTTGTATATATTTATACTTGCGGTAGCGCTTTGTATATTCCGCATAGCAAGAGGCCCTAGCGGAGCTGATAGGATCGTTTCCATAGATATACTCGGCATCATGATTATAGGACTGTGCTGCATATTGACTATAACGACTAAAAGATCCTGGTATATGGATATTGGTATAGCCTGGGCGCTTCAGAGCTTTATAAGTACGCTGGCTTTATCAAAGTATCTGGAAGGAAAAGGGTTTGATGAATAATATTATAGGCCTAATTTTTATAAGTGTAGGCATAGCCTTTGACCTATTTGGTTGTATAGGGTTGGTGAGGCTTCCTGATGTATATAACAGGTTACAAGCCGCGACAAAATGTGTCACATTTGGTACATGTAATATTCTTTTTGGCACATTTATTGTTGTAGGGTTTACAGCAGCTGGCATGAAGGCGCTTCTTTGTATAGTATTTTTGATTCTTACGGCGCCTGTTGCCGCGCACGCCATTGCCAGAGGCGCTCATAGGGCAGGCGTAAAGCTTTGTGATGAGAGTGTTGTAGATAAGTATGCAGAGGATAGAGAAGGCGAAGCATAAAAAAATTAAAAATAAAAAAGCAAAAATCAAAATTAAAATAAAAAATAAAAGATTAAAATTAATTAAAAATAAAAAATAAAAATTAAAAGCAAAAATCAAAATTAAGATAAAAAGTAAAAATTGAAGTTAGAGATTGCCACGCCCCCTTCGGGGGCCCGCAATGACGACAGGAAGATGTGCAATGAGGATAATGTTACCGAAGATTAGGGAGTTGATAGAGGCGATTAAGGCGCTGATAGTGGGGCCTTATACATCAAAGTTTCCCGCTGTCCCCCATAAACCGCACCCAAACTTTAGGGGACAGCCTAAGTATAATGATAAAAAGTGTGTTGGCTGTACCGGCTGTGTTGATGTATGTCCTGTGAATGCGCTTGCCTTTGAAGATAAGACAGATGGTCCTGATCCAAAGAGAACCATGATCCATTATACAGATACATGCATATTCTGTGGTGAATGCGAAGCAGCGTGTATTGCTGACAATGAAGGTATTAAACTTTCCAATGATTATGACCTTACATTCTTTGATAGAAAGACCGCGTTTGAAACTATAGAGAAGGATCTTGCGCTTTGTGAGATTTGTAGTGATGTCATAGCCTGCAAGGATCATCTTGCGTGGGTATCAGATAGATTAGGTGAACTTACTTTTTCCAGCCCAACATTATATTTATCCCGCCTTAAGAGTCTCGGCATTATAGATGAAAACCTTATATCCGCATTTAAGGATAAAGGACGTTCTGACAGAGTCAAGATACTCTGCGCTAAATGCAGAAGAGAGACTACCAATTCAACGAAACAATAATTTAGGATTAAGGATTAAGTGGTAAGGATTAAGAAAAAGACATAATCCATAATCCTTAATCCTACAGACGCTATGAACCACGAACTAAAGGACATACTCAAAGGGAAGGTTGTAATAGTTGGCATCGGCAACATCCTGCGTGGCGATGATGGGTTTGGCCCAGCATTGATAGAGAATTTAAAGCCTGTTATTAAGGCTATCTGCATAGATGTTGGTACCGCTCCTGAGAACTACGCTGGTAAGATTGCTAAGGAAGATCCAGATACTATATTAATCGTCGATGCCGTCGATTTAGATCTCGCCCCTGGTGAGTTTGATATTATTAGGAAAGACGAGATACTAGAGACCGGTTTTACAACACATGATATGTCGCCGAAGATGTTTATAGGTTTTCTGGAAAGTGAGACAAGGGCGGATATATTTATGCTCGGACTTCAGCCAAAGAGTATAAATTTTGGAGATGATATGTCAAATATTATAAAGGAATCGCTGGAGACTATATCGGCTAAGATCAAGGAGGCTTTAAATGCATGAGTCACATTTAATTGAACCAATAATAAAGGGAATAGCTGAGCACGCGTTAAAGGAAGGCGCGAAATCCGTAACATCGGTGAAATTAAAGGTAGGCCAGCTTACCGGTGTTAAGGAAGAATCTTTTCACGAGACTTTTTCGGTATTATCCAAGGGTACAATACTTGAGAACGCGAAGCTGGAATTAACATTCTTTCCCGGAACAATAATACAGGTTCTCTCATTCGATGTCGAATAATACTATACTCTCTCTCGGCGCTGACGTAAAAAACAGATCTCTTATTTCGAAGAGGTCGAGAATTTTATTTGGTCCCGAGATAGGGGATTTATCTGATATTAGGAATTTCGATAAATTCAAAAATACAGTCCTTTCGCTTATAAAGAAAATTGGAACAAAACCCAATATTGTGGTAGCTGATATTCATCC
>JBHPDT010000023.1:0-23162 GCA_042577545.1 Candidatus Omnitrophota bacterium
AATTAATCGGAAATTATAATTGTCGTCAACCGGTAATTATAATTGTCGCATAACATCGGACTTGTTCTACCTGCCTGAATTCCCACTTTCGTGGGAATGACAGGGTGGTGCCTTTTCGCGGCCGGAGGCCGCTCCTACAGAATTCCTTTTTCCTTTAGAGAGTCGCGATCTTGGGTGGTCATTCCTTGGAATATGTTACCTACTTTATTCTTTAATCTTTCTTTACTCGTATATATGGTGTCGTCATTTTGACGATACCCTTGTACTTGGGTGTGACGATACGGTGTCGTCTTTTTGATGATAGGTAAAAGAACGGTGCCGAGCATGGTATATTCTGTTGGCTTGCTGCCTTTGCCGCTATAGAATTTAATAACACCTCTTTTTTGTAAAAACTGCCTCGCTCTTGCGAGGGTGCTTTGGGATATGCCTAGATGGTCTTTGATCTGTTTGTCAAAGCAGAAGAAGATAGGTTTTTGGAAGCGGCAATAGAGGCCGCGTAGGTAGATGTATAAGAGCATGGGGATGCGCCCGATCTCTCTTGTCTTACAGAGTGCGAAGAAGTCGTCCTTCGACGCACTTCGTTTGCTCAGGACGACCCTGAGCAAGGCCAAAGGCCGCGTCGAAGGGTCGTTTTCTAGGTATTGGTAGCCTTTCATGGTATTTGCCTCCTCACAAAAAAATGGGACAGTCCACACGCTCGCTTCGCTCGCTTGGGACAGTCCCTATTTTTTGTCCCAGGTATACAATTGGTATACAAGTTATACAGATTTTATACAGTTTTAGGGGCAAATAGGCACAAATTGGGGCAGGTAAAAGAAGAGCGTAACCTCGTATTTCTCGTCGAGATTACGCCATAAGACATGAAAAAGCGGTTACTTATAGTAACCGCTATGTGCTGATTGGCTGCCCCGCCTGGACTCGAACCAGGAAATCGTGAACCAGAATCACGTGTTTTGCCAATTAGACTACGGGGCAATGTTTATTGAGATTGCTTCGTCGGGCCTTCGGCCCTTCTCGCAATGACGCTTGGTATATCATCCAAACGTTTAAGCACACGGTCTTTGCCAACAATGTATAATACATCATATATGCCGGGTGCGGCTGTGCGGCCGGTTATTGCGACACGTGTTGGATGTATAATATCGCCCGCTTTAATGCCAAGTTCCGCAACAAGCTCATTCATCGCACATTCGATCGAATCAATGCTATACGGATCAAGAGACGCCAGTTTCTCTTTTAATTTGCTAAGATACATCTTCGCGTTATCATTATTGAGAAATTTTTCAACAGCGCCTTCTTCAAACTCTAGTTCTTCTTTAAATAAGAAACTAGATTTCTCAACTAGGTCATCGATGGTCGAGAATCTGGTCTTGAAAGATTTTACAACAGCTCCAAGCCATTGTCTATCATAATTAGCGTCTATTATGCCCCTAGCAATAAAATGTTCTGCAACAAAATCTGTTACTTCTGATAATGGCTTTTCCCGTATATATTCCGCGTTGAGCCAGTCAAGCTTCTTTATATTGAATACAGCCCCTGTCTTAACAATAGATTTTAGAGAAAAAAGTTTCTTAATCTGTTCAATACTCAGTTTCTCACGATCATCTTTTGGCGACCATCCCATAAGAGCTAAAAAATTAACCAGCGCCTCCGAAAAATATCCTCTATCTTTGTACTCAGCAATAGATGTAGCGCCATGTCTCTTGGACATCCGTGACTTATCCTCCCCCAATATTAATGGTATATGTACAAACTTGGGGGGCTTGACATCTAATGCCCGGTATACCAAGATCTGCTTTGGCGTATTCGCTATATGGTCATCTCCACGTATTATATGTGATATCTTCATATCTGCGTCATCAACTACGCAAGCAAAGTTATACGTCGCGGTCCCATCAGATTTTATTAGAACAAGATCATCAAGAGTGGATGAGTTAATATCTATCTTATCCCGCACTACATCAAAGAAGGTGATAACTTCATCCTTGATTACCTTCAATCTAATAGCTTTTCCTTTTTCAGTCTCTTCATAATAAGCCTTACCCTGGGCAACGAGCTCCTCTGCCTTTTTCTTATAGAGATCTAGCCGTTTACTCTGATAATATATATCCTCATCCCAATCAAGGCCTAGCCATTTAAGGCTGCCTAGTATCTCATCCAGATACTTCTCGTCAGAGCGCTCCTTATCAGTATCCTCAATGCGAATTATAAATTTACCACTTTGCGCCCTTGCGTATAGCCAATTAAAGAGCGCTGTGCGCGCGCTGCCTATATGCAAAAACCCTGTGGGGGATGGAGCAAATCTTACCCTAGTATCACCCATCTATCTTAAGCCCTTCTTCTACAGCCTGTTTATTGATATCTATTAACTCCTGCTTGCCTGGAAACGCTATCTCTATCCCATCAAAAACTATATCCTTTGGAAAAAGATTCTTTTGTCTCATGTAAGCGCCCAGGGCAACCATATTCGCTGCCTTGACATTTCCAAGCATATGAGCAATATCTGTCATCGGTATTCTTAAAATATTAATATCTTTCCTCTTAATATCATCCTCTATTAAAGAACTATTTATTAAAAGAGTGCCGCCTGACCTGACTCTTGGGCCAAATCTATCCAAAGACGGCTTATTCATCATAATAGCTGTATCACAAAAAGATATTATAGGGGAGGCAACCTCTTCATCTGATACAACAACCATAGAATGCGCTGTCCCTCCTCTAACCTCCGCGCCATAAGAAGGCATCCATGTAACACTGAGTCCGTTCTTCATAGACCCAAATGCTATAAATTTTCCTAATAGCATAATGCCCTGTCCGCCGAATCCGGCGCAGATTACTTCCTCTGTCATCTCAACCCTTTATGACTCCGAGAGGATAATAAGAAGCGACCTGCTCCTTTATCCAATCGATAGACTCTTCTATCGTGCGTCCTGTATAGGTAGGGCACATGGCTAATACCTCAACCAAAGAGAACCCTACCCCTTCTACTTGGTTTAAAAATGCCTTCTTTATAGCCTTCTTAGTCTTTAATACATCTTTAGGAGAATGTACAGAGGTTCTCTCTATGTACTTTGCTCCCTCTAATACTGAGAGCATCTCTGATATCTTAAGCGGATAGCCATCCCGGGTTAAATCTCTACCCTTTGGCGATGTCGATGTCTTTTGGCCAAGAAGAGTAGTTGGGGCCATCTGCCCACCGGTCATGCCATATACGCTGTTATTCACAAAAATAATTGTTATATTCTCACCCCTATTAGCGGCATGAACGGTCTCAGCTGTTCCTATTGCCGCGAGATCCCCATCTCCCTGATATGTAAAAACTATATTGTCTGGTAAGACCCTCTTTATGCCGGTCGCAACCGCCGGGCATCTGCCATGAGCTGCCTCCGTAACATCGAAGTTCCAATAATCATAAGCTAGAACCGCGCAGCCGACCGGAGCAACGCCTACGGTCTTCTCACGCACATTAAGTTCATCTAGAACTTCCGCAACAATCCTGTGCACTATTCCGTGGCCACAGCCCGCGCAATAGTGCGTAGCATTATCTGTAAGACTCTCTGGTTTTGAAAAAATCTTTTTCATATTTTTTTCATTGTTAGGGATCCTTCGTCGCTTCTCGGCTTTTGTAGTGGAAGCTCCTCAGGATGAGGGGTTAAAACCCGTAAAAAACTCCCTAACCCCTCATTTATATGTACCTAAGGATCTCTTTTTCTACTTCTTCTTTCTCACAAACTGTTCCGCCCATCCTGCCGTAAAAATATACATTAGAATCTTTACCAACGGATAACTGCACATCCTCAACCATCTGGCCAGCGCTTAATTCTAATGATAGAAATTTTTTGGTCTTTTTACTAAGTTCGTTTAACTCACCTTTAGGAAATGGCCAAAGCGTAATGGGCCGAAGAAGCCCGATCTTTTTACCCTGGCTCCTGAGTTCTTTAACGCAAGCACGCGCTATTCTGCTGACTATCCCATAAGCGACTATGATCAGATCAGCGTCATCGCACATAAATTTCTCAAACCTTACCTCTGCATTTCGTATCGCAGTGTATGTATCCTGCAGAATTAGATTAAGCTCCTCTAGCTTTCCAGCTTTAAGCAGCAGTGATTTTATGGATCGCGGGTCTCTCCCCCTTGCTCCGGTTAGTGCCCACTCTTTGTCGGTTGTTGGTTTGCCTGCCTCGCCATCAGGCGGGCGGTTTACCTGCCTCGCCGATAGGCGGGCGGTGTTCGTCCCCAGGCTAATCGGCTCCATCATCTGCCCTAAAACTCCGTCAGCTAATACCATAACAGGCGTGCGATACTCATCTGCTAGATCAAAAGAGAGCTTAGTAAGATCAAACGCTTCCTGCACAGTTGAAGGAGCAAGCACTATCATATGATAGTCCCCATGTCCTCCGCCTTTTGTTGCCTGAAAATAGTCAGCCTGTCCTGGGGCTATGTTACCAAGCCCGGGACCACCACGCATAATGTTTACTATAACAGATGGCAGACGACACGCAGCCAAATATGATATACCCTCTTGTTTTAAACTAATACCAGGGCTTGAGGATGAGGTCATACATCTAGCGCCAGTAACTGACGCGCCAAATACCATGTTGATAGCAGCCAGCTCACTCTCTGATTGCACAGATGGTCTGCCCTCTTCAGCCATTCTTCTAAACATATAAGCGGTTAACTCATTCTGTGGTGTGATCGGATAACCAGCATAGAATTGGCACCCAGCTTGAACAGCCGCCTCACCAATGGCCTCGTTGCCGGTCATCAGTTGCGGTGTTCGGTTTTCGGTGCTCGGTTTTCGTTTCATATTTTCTTCTCTTATTCTCTCGATCGGTGTTTAGTTTTCGGCCGTGCTTTAACGTAAACCGCTAACCGATAACCGAATTTAGAACTACTTCTCTATTTCGATAGCGCAATCGGGACATATAAGAGCGCAAAGAGTGCATCCATCACATTTTGCCCCTTTTTTAAAATCAGCTGGCTCTACTCCACGCTTATTAAGCTTATTGGCAAACACTAAAGAGCTGTTCGGGCAATATAATATACAGAGTTTGCAGCCCTTGCATTTCTCCTTATCTATCTTTATCTTAGCCATTTATTAAAGTGTGTTGTTGGTTAATGTTGAGTGCGCTAAACTCTTAGCTGAATCTGCTATACCTCTTGCATTAAGACCGAGCTCATCTAAAAGCTCCTGCCTGCTGCCATGTAATATAAACTTATCTGGTATGCCGAGCCTCTTAACAGCAACATCAATATTGTTTTCACTTAAGAGTTCCAATATAGCGGAACCGACTCCTGCCTGCAAAGCATTATCCTCAACAATCAACACCTTTTCGACTCTTTTACAGATCTTTAATATCTCATCAGAGTCTAGGGGTTTTATAAATCTTAGATTAAGAACCTGGGCTTGAATATTTTCTTTAGAAAGAATTTGTGAAGCCTCAATGGACGGATAAACCATATCACCCAAGGCAATGATAGCTATATCTTTACCTTCTCGCACTGTTTGGGCTTCCCCAAGCTCTATTCTCTCCCGCTCGCTTTTAACAGCGCCTTTTATGACAGACCCTCTGGGATAACGTATAGATATAGGCCCTTTATAATCTATGGCAAATTCAAGCATGTCGCAGAGCTCTTCCAGGTCCTTTGGCGCCATGCAAATAAGATTTGGAATGTGCCTTAGATATGATACATCAAATACCCCGTGATGCGTAGGCCCATCATCCCCTACTATGCCCGCCCTGTCCATACAAAATACAACATGTAAGTTCTGTAAACAGACATCATGAATTATCTGATCATAGGATCTCTGTAAAAATGTGGAGTAGATAGCGACAACGGGGATCTGACCATTTTTAGCCAAGCCCGCGGCAAACCCAACAGCGTGTCCTTCTGCCATACCGACATTAAAAAACCTATCAGGGAAATTATATTCAAACTCACTTAATCCGGTGCCTTCCGGCATGGCGGCGGTAATAGCTACAACTTTTCTGTTGTTAGCGGCTATCTTCACCAGATGTTGGCTAAATGTATTTGTAAAACTATCCGCCTTTTTTGAGGCTGCTCCGTTCTTAGTCTTATCAAATGGCGCTGTTCCGTGAAATTTTGACGGATCTTCTTCGGCAAATTTAAAACCTTTGCCCTTCTTTGTAATGACATGTATAATTCGGGGTTCATTCATCGGTATTACATTTTTCATAACCTCGATTAACGCATCTGTGTTGTGGCCATCGACCGGGCCGAAATATCTTACACCCATCTCCTCAAAGATTATGCCAGGAACAAGAAGGTTCTTCAGCCCTTCTTCAAGCTTCCTTGCCGCTCTTGACATTCTAAACCCTAGGCGCGGCACTCTTCTGACAAGCCTGTCCATGTCGTCCTTTATTCTATTATAGACCGGGTTCGATAATATGCGGTTTAGGTAACGGCTAAATGCCCCTACGCTAGGTGAGATGGAAAACTCATTATCATTCAAGATAATAAGTATGTCTTTGTGGAGTTGGCCCGCGTGGTTTAACCCCTCAAAGGCCATGCCGCCCCCTAGGGAACCGTCCCCTATTACAGCTACTATCTTCTCATCGCTGCCATTCAGGTCTCTGGCTGCGCATAAGCCCAGCGCCGTAGATATGGAGGTTGAGCCATGCCCTACTATAAAAGAGTCGTACTCACTCTCATAAATATTCGGAAATCCGCTAACCCCTCCTTTTTGCCTGAGGGTATGGAACCTATCTTTTCTGCCGGTAATAACTTTATGCGCATAAGCCTGGTGTCCAACATCCCATACTATCTTATCCTTAGGCGCATTAAGGCAATAATGGAGCGCTATTGTAAAATCCACAGCCCCTAGACTAGGGGCAAGATGACCGCCTGTCTTTGATACAACATCAATTATAAAATCTCTTAGCTCCTGAGCAAACTGCGGCAGCTCTTTCTGCTGTAATTTCTTTAAATCTTGGGGAGAGTTAATATTGTTCAGCATTTTATCCTGGTTTCTCTAAAAAACATGTCTATTAACTGATCTGGTTACTGGTAACTGGCTTCTGCCATAAACCAGATCAGAGATCGGTTTATGGCAGCCCTGAACCGTAAATGCAAAGCATTTTCTGGTTCAGTGGCTGGTTACTTTAGCATACTGGTTGCGCATCAGCGCTTCCTGTTCAACACAAATTCAGCAATTTCACAAAGTGGTTCTGATCTCTTGCCAAAAGATGATAAGGATTTAGTAGCCTTTTGTGTTAACTCTCGGGCATGTTCAAACGCTCTCTTAGGGCCCACCATCTTAGCAAAACCATCTGAATCTAATATATCATCTACGATCTGAAAAACCAAACCTATATATTCACCATACCTATAGAGAGTCCTTACATCTTTCTCCTCTGCTCTGGCAATCATAGCGCCTATCTTACAGGATGATGCTATCAGGGCGCCTGTCTTATTAATATTTACATATTCGATAGTAAGCAGGTCTTTCTCATTTTCAGATATATCTATAGCCTGACCGCCTATCATACCAAATGTCCCTATTGCGTTTGAAAGCTCTTTAATAATTCTGCAATTAATGTTTGAATCAGAGGTTGCCCCAGATAGGCTATTAAATCCCAATGTTAATAACGCGTCACCTGTTAAAATCGCGTTTGCCACACCAAACTTTATGTGGCATGTTGGCCGCCCTCTTCTTATATCATCATTATCCATTGAAGGCAGATCATCGTGTACTAAAGAATATGCATGTACCATCTCAATCGCGCAAGCCGCCCTTAAGGCTGCTTTAGGGTTTGCGCCAGCTGCCTCTGCAACAGATAGACAGAGTATTGGCCTGATCCTCTTGCCACCGCCAAGCGAGTGTTTTATCGCCCTATGTATTATTTGAGGACGCTCTCTTGCGCTTGGTATCAGCCTTATCAGCTCTCTGTCGATAAGTGATTTTTTCTTCTTAAGATATTCTCGTATCTTCATATACTATTTTTTTACCTAGCCTGAGACCAGTGTTATATATTCGCGGCCGGAGGCCGCTCCTCGTTTTTTCCGCTAGGGGAAAACCCCACAATCTGTTAAAATAAAAGCCCTTCACCCCTGGGCCTCTTGCTTTTGGAGGCGCGTTTCTGTTTTTTTTGTTCATCTTTTTCCTCATTATCAGACGAGGAAAAATTCTTAGTTAAAAGTTTGCCTGATGAATCCTTGACCAGAACCTCAACCTTCTTCTGTATCTCCTGAAGCTTCTTATAACAGGATCCTGATAATTTCATGCCTTCTTCATACTTCTTTATCGCCTCATCCAGGTTGAGATCACCATTTTCCAGGTTATCTACTATAGTCTCTAATTCTCTTAGGGCATCTTCAAATTTTTGTTCAGCCATTTGTCACCTCTTGTTCTATATGTTTCGGTTATCGGTTAACGGTGTTCGGTGTTTCCGCCGAAGGCGGACCCGCCTTTGGCGGGCGCAATCGCCGAAAACCGAGAACCGCACACCGAAAACCGAATCGAAAATTATATATCATCATTCGACTACACTCAAAAATTCTCCCTTCGCAAGCTTGGTCTTAACTCGTGCGCCACTTTTTATCTTTGAAGCATCGCGGACAATCTTACCATCAGCTGAGCTCATGGTAATGCTATAGCCTCTTGATAAGATAGATGTGGGGCTTAGGACATTCAACCTCTTAGTCGCGCTCAACAACTTCTCTTTCTTAATATCAACAAGATGGGATAAATCCTGTTGGAGTGATTTTACGCAATCATCTATCCTCTGTTGGTGCTGCTCTATTAGAAAAAGCGGCTGTTTAAAAGCGTATCGCTGCATGATACCATCGAGATAGGCCTTGAGTCCCTCTACCTTTGCTTTAAGCGCAGCCTTAAGCCTCTGCTTCATATTATCTATATCCTGCACAATATCTTCTTTTTCAAATATAACTAACTCTGCCGCTGCTGATGGCGTGGGGGCTCTTAGGTCCGCTACAAAATCAGCTATGGTATAATCTATCTCATGACCAACCGCAGAAATTATCGGTATATCGGAATTATAAATAGCGCGGGCAACAACCTCTTCATTAAAAGCCCAGAGGTCCTCTAGGCTGCCTCCGCCTCTTCCAACAATAATAACATCAACGTTTTGCACCTTATTAAATGCTTCTATGCCATCTCTTATATCCTCTGGGGCGCCCTTGCCTTGAACCTTGGCTGGATAAAGCACTGTATGCATATTAGAAAAACGCCTTTGAACAATATTTAAGATATCTCTAATGGCAGCGCCGGTCGGGGATGTTACTATGCCTATTTTTTTTGGCAGCATCGGAATAGGTTTTTTGTAAATATTGTCAAAGAGCCCTTCTTTTAATAACCTCTCCTTAAGCTGAGTAAACGCAACCCCAAGAGCTCCTACGCCTTTGGGCTCTATCATATCAACATAGAGCTGGTATTGTCCTCTCTTATTGTAAACGCTTATCTTGCCAAAACAGACGAGGCTCATGCCATCTTCTATCTTAAACTTCAATTTATACGCAGCCTGCTTAAACATAACACAGGCTAAAACACTATCCGCGTCTTTTAAGCTAAAATAGCAATGACCTGATGAGTGTAAAGTAAAATTGGAGACCTCGCCCTCTATCCATATCTTTGAAAAAGAGCTTTCGAGCATCAGGCGAATATCTCGTGTGACTTCGCTAACAGAATAGATCTTTTTTTCTTGGGTGAGAATGTTGTTCATGAAAATATATTTACCTCGTTATTGCGCGGGGGTTTCTTGAATATTGAAGACGCTTTACGTTACTTTAAAAAAATCAACAGGTTATAAAAGAAATACTCTTCATGCCATGAGGCATTGTGTATTTCTTCTGTAACTCTTTATTTAGCAAGTATTTATCAAAAGCGTCTTCATCTATTTACTCAATACTCATTTCTCACAACTCATTACTACTTAACCTGAATACGTTTAATGGCTGTTGCTTTCCGCGTCTTTTCATCAACATCAACTATGGCGCCGTGCATCTGAACATTTTCTTCAGCCATCTGGAACCTAACCGGCATCTGTGTAATAAACCTCTCCAGTATCTGCTCTTTCTTTCTGCCGATGACAGAATCGAACGGCCCGGCCATACCCAGATCTGTTATATACGCGCTCCCTTTTGGCAAAATCTTCTCATCCGCGGTTTGAACATGCGTGTGAGTGCCAAATACGCAGCTTACCTTGCCATCAAGATACCATCCCATGGCAATTTTTTCGCTCGTTGCCTCAGCATGAAAATCTACAAATATAAGGCTTGTCTTCTCTTTTATCTTTTTAATGCACTCTGCGGCTTTTCTAAAAGGACATTCTATGGGCTCCATAAAGACGCGCCCGAGAAGATTGATAACACCAACCTCTACGCCGCTTTTTGTCTTAAATACCCCACAACCAAAACCTGGCGCCTCTGGCGGGTAATTGGCGGGGCGCAGGAGTCTGGCCTCTCCAGATATATACTCTGCCACTTCTTTTTTCTTCCATATGTGGTCACCTGTTGTAATAACATCAATGCCATATGAGAAGAGTTCCTCAGCTATGGGCTCTGTTACGCCACTGCCGCCTGCCGCATTCTCCGCATTCGCAATTATAAAATCTATTCCTTCCGGCTTCTGTAATTCTTTAATTTTAGATTTTACAATTTTTCTGCCAGGCGAACCTGTTATATCGCCGATGAGCAATACTCGCATACAAGTCCTCTATGTTTTACGTTCTAAACTCTAAACAACTTTTATAAATTAAATATCAAATATTAAATATCAAAAATACATATTAAAATGTAAAATTATAAATTTGGTAACTGGTAAATTCTTAGGGGGTATCCTTCCTTTCCATCCCCATTGTAATTCACCGATTACTAATTTTGAATTTTGATATGTCATTTTGCTATTTGCACTTTGATTTTTGCATTAAAACTCTGGCTTCTAATTACCAAGTCGGTTATTCAAGAACATAGAACTATTTCGCATACTCCACCGCTCTGGTTTCGCGAATAATCGTTACCTTAATCTGGCCCGGATATTCAAGGTTGTCTTCTATCTTCTTTGTCATATCTCTGGCAAGGCTTATTGATTGCAAGTCATTAACCTTATCAGGCTGGACTATTACCCTGACCTCTCTACCAGCCTGTATAGCAAAGGATTTTTCAACGCCCTTAAATGAATCAGCAATACCTTCAAGCTTCTCCAGCCTTTTTACATAGGTCTCTAAGGTCTCCCGTCTTGCGCCTGGCCTTGTAGCGCTTATGGTATCAGCCGCCTGCACCAGTACCGCAAGAACAGAATTTGCCTCAATATCTTCATGGTGCGCTTCAATAGCGTGTATTACCACTTCTGGCTCACCATATTTTCTCGCAAGGTCGGAACCGATCTTAGCGTGGGTACCTTCTACCTCATGGCTTACGGCCTTGCCGATATCGTGTAATAGGCCTACCCTCTTAGATAAGTTAAAATCTATACCTAACTCGCTTGCCATTACACCCATTATATAGGCGACCTCTTTAGCGTGTTGGAGCGTATTTTGGCCGTAGCTTGTTCTGTATTTCAATCTTCCAAGCAATCTAATTATTTCAGGATGCAGTCCGTGAATATTTACATCAAACGCGGATTTTTCACCCTCCTCGCGGATGCTTACATCCATCTCCTTCTTTATCTTCTCAACAACCTCTTCTATTCTGCCAGGATGAATTCTACCGTCCTCTATCAGCTTTTCAAGGGCGCGTTTGGCGATCTCACGTCTGACGATATCAAAGCTTGAGAGGGTAACCGCTTCAGGAGTATCATCTACAATAACGTCTACGCCTGTGGCAACCTCTAAGGCGCGGATATTTCTTCCTTCACGCCCTATAATTCTACCTTTCATATCATCACTTGGGAGACTTACAACGCTTACCGTAGATTCTACAGTATGCTCTGCCGAACATCTCTGTATGGCAAGACTAACTATATCGCGCGCTTTCTTATCAGCCGATTCTTTTGTCTGCTCTTCCAACTTCTTTAGCATAACAGCTGCTTCCTGCTTCGCCTCTTCCTCCATGCGCACAAGCAAAAGACGCTTAGCCTCATCTGATGACATGCCTGCCACGCGTTGGAGCTTCTGCTTCTCCTCGGCTAGCACCTTGTTTAATTCTTCTTCTTGTTGCGTTATCTGTTGCTGCTTCTTGCCTAGCTCTTGTTCGTTTCGGATAATATCTTTCTCTTTTCTATCAAGAAGGTCAACCTTTCTATCAAGGTTTTCACTTCTCTGCATCAATCGCTTCTCAAGATCCTTGAGCTCCTGCCTTGTATCTTTTGTCTGCTGCTCAAACTCCGAGCGCAATTTAAGTTTCAGATCTTTGGCCTCAAGTTCAACCTCTTTATGTAAGTTTATCGCTTCTCTCTTAGCTTGCTCTACTAACTGCTGGGCCTTCTCTCCCGCTAACTTGTGATGTTTTGTAGCAAAAAACTTGCTCATGATGAAACCTATCACAAAAAAGATCACACCCGCGATAAAGATAGCAAGCGCAAATACGGTTGTACTGATGTTGTTTAACATGATCTACTAAACTCCTTTCTATTATCAAGCAACAGTCTTTGGACTAAATAAACGACTGTTGGCGTATATCTGCGTCTTCTGATGAGCGTATAAAGATAAGCGCTCATTAAAGATTCGCAGACAATTGTTGGGGATTAAGATATGTATTATGGAGTAATAACTCTGGTAACGGGGATATCCCAAGGAAGAGTTTTGATCCGTTCTAAGAGCTGGGATGTGAATGCCAATCCTATGGTAGGAATAGTCTTCGACAGATTCTTTAAAAATCTATCAAAATAACCGCCTCCATGACCAATTCGGTTGCCTTTCTTATCAAAGGCAACACCAGGAACGACAACTACATCTATATCTTCGATCTTCACAGCTCTCATATATTCTTTTTTTGGTTCATAGATCCCATAAGGGCCTTCCTGCAGCTCTCTTTTAGGATCTCTAATCTCGGAAAGGATCAATCTCTTTTCTTTGGTATCTGTAACCGGAACTATTACTCTTTTACCTAATCCAAGCGCCTCTTCTATCATTGATGATGTGTCAACTTCGTAGCTCTTAGATACATAAAACATGATAAATTTGGCTATCTGGAAATCCTTATCTACAAATAACCTCCTTTTTATCTCTTGGCTTTCGCGATAACGTTCTTCATTGCTCTTAGAACGCAATTTAGCCAAAACATTCCTTCTTATGTCGTCTTTTTCTTCTATCACAAGTCTGCTTATTTTAGCATAGAGAGCCAAAAACGTCAAGATAAATGCGTGCCCCGTGCCTGAGCCATGAGCCACGTTGGGTTCATGGTAAACTCCGCGAATGGTATGGGGAGGTTTTTTTAGTTTAAGGGATTATATCTGGAATAGATAGCTATGGCTTATGCTGGAATCCTTGCGTTTTTTGGCTTTTTTGCATAGATCCATCAAGGTTGTTGAGTTCAACACCCCTGATACAGCCTTATCAAGCTTCTCCCAAAAAGTCCTTGTAAGGCAGTTTTCTATCATATCGCAGGAGTTTGCGCCCTTTTTAGTAAGACAATCAGCCAGATGACGCTTGTTTTCCAAAACATACATAATATCCTTTAATTTAATACGTGAGGGGCTACGGGATATGCTATAACCCCCTTTAGGGCCCCGCACTGTACAGATGAGTCCTGCTTTCTTTAGTATATTAAATATCTGCTCTAAATACTGCAGTGGTATGCGCTGAGATTTAGCAATTACCTTAGCGGACATAGGCTTTTCTTTATAATATAACGCTAATTCAGCCATGGCTCTTACGCCATATCGGGATTTTTTTGAAAACTTCATATTTTTTGTAGGTTTGGGATCCTTCGTCCCCCTCGCTTATTTCGACCGCGCCCTTCGACAAACTCAGTGCATGCTCACCATAAGTCGCTCGGTGTCCTCAGGATGAGGAGTCGATATAGCAAAAAACTCCGCAACTCCTCATCTGCCTCTTACCTTTACCTTATATACTTCTTTTTGTATGTCTTCCAGCTTCTCAAGTATGATCGCCTGGTTGCTTATTACCTCATCCAGCTTCTTGTTTATCTTGGCTGTCACAGATACTGTCTCTGCCGCGTTTGAAATCCTTATATTGCTAAAAAATCCGAACGAACAAACTATTAACAAAGCAACAACCGCTAAAACAGTTAATTTATTCATGCTTGTCCTCCTTTATCTCGTACTTGGGGACAGGCCCTTTTCTAGCTCAAGGCGTCTTATATATAGGGCCAGTCCCCTTGGTTGGATTGGTTTGGCATACAGCAAAAAAGCTGTATGCCAAACGTTATTCCTTAACTACTCGATCGGGTGCTCCTTTAAATGCCTAGCAAGCCGACACCAATAACAACAAGTATAGCTCCTGCAGATTTTGCCAGTGTAATCTTTTCTGATAGAAAAAATACCGCTATTATAAAACTAACGAGCGGATAAGCCCCTACGATAGGGACAACCCGTGACGCCTCCCAGACCTTGACCGCTTTATAGTAGAAATACTGCCCTATTAAGCCCGCTAACACAGCTTCAACCAATATTAACGATACGCCTCTTATATCACTGGTAAATAAGGTCTTTGCCTTGCCGCTCATCAGAAAGACTGTAATAAACATAATCGCTATGAAGGTATTTCTAAATACTATAGCGGTAAGGGGCGGCAGCTTGGCAAGACCTGTCTTTGCGAAGATCGGGGCAAGGCCCCAACAGAACATTACTATTAGAGCATAGAAAAATCCCTGACGCGGCATGGGGCACCTCCCTTGTTATATATGTTTCGGTTTTCGGTTTTCGGTTTTAGGTTTTCGGCGATTGCGCCCGCCAAAGGCGGGTCCGCCTTCGGCGGAAACACCGTAAACCATTAACCGATAACCGAACCTTCGCTTACGCTACTCGATCGGGCGTTCCTTCAAAGGTTTAAAGGTCAGGCCTGAATCAGCGGAAGGCAGCGGCTGAACCGGTTCACCTAGGAAGAATTTGCCCTTCCGGATCTCTTCCTTAAGCTTAACAGCTATAACTTTTGCCTTAGCATAACTTGATAGAGATGCCGTGGGCACCTCTTTGCCTTTAATAGTGATCTTTCCTGTCTTAAGCTGCTTGTAGTTTACCTCACCCAATGAATTTGATATTCCATTCGGATAGTCATTTGAATAATCAACTATCTGGGCAAAGATCTCCTCATCCTTAACAGTTGTGTACTTTAATATCTCTTCGTTAAGAATTGGTATAGGTATGCCCATGCCTACAGTAAGAGTTACGCCGTACCCCTCAAAAGAGGTTCCGCGTAGCCATTCCGATTGCATCTGTTTTAGATCCCCTATAACAGCTATCGTCCCAGCTGGCGCTTGAGGAACGCCATTCTCTTTACGTTTCACAGATGGGTTATGTTGTGTCCCTTGCCATATAATATAACCCTCGCCACCACCCAGAAATATCCTTGTGCCGATACCTATTGTCTTATAATGCGGGTCATTTAATAATGGTGAGAGCTGCCCAGCAGAGCAGTAGTTGGCATTGCCCACGTCAGACTTCAATATACCCATATATGTGTATATTGTCTTCTCTTTATTAAGGTTAACAGCCACATTATAATTTTGGTAGCAGTTGCGAGGATTAAATAGAACCGCTTCATTGATATCTTTTATATTTATATATGTCTCCAGCTTCTTCCTTGGATAACAGTCAGTCCCATAGGCGGTAGCAGCCAGTTTTATATCCTTGCCAGCTACTATATCCTCTATAACATGGGCGCCTCCATATTCAAACTTACCGGGAAAGACCTTATTTTTGGGATCATCATCCGCAACAGCGGTTGCGCCTAGACATATATCAACAGCGGCAAATCCCGCGTACACAGGCACCTCATTCAACGTAGCCTTACCGCCGCCTATCTTTATCTTCGGCTTAGTATGGCCCACATTAAAATAGGCTCCCGATGAACACATAGGCCCGAATGTACCTGTGGTAACCACGTCCACTCTCTCGGCGGTCTTCTTAAGACCGTCTTTGGCTACTATGTCGATGATCTCTTCTGCTGTAACAACAACCGCCTTCTTCTCCTTTATCTTCTTGTTAATCTCTGCATATGTCTTTGGCATCTGGTTCCTCCTGTTAAATACATTATTGTTTAATCAAATGAAAATACAAGACCGGATTTAAATTACGCATTACCCATACCATATATCATCACCTCTTTCAATAAGCCCACGGGACATTAATCAAAAAGTCCTGTACTTAAGTATCTTTCACCTGTATCAGGTAAGATAACAACTATTCTCTTGGATTTATTTTCAGGTCTCTTTGCAAGCTCTAGCGCAGCAAAAACCGCAGCCCCGCTCGATATTCCAGCCAGAATTCCCTCTTTAAGAGCCAGGTCTTTTGCGGCCTCCTTTGCCTGGTCATTGTTTACCTTTATAACCTCATCGATAAGCGTCTTATCTAAAACATCGGGCACAAAACCCGCGCCAATGCCCTGTATCTTATGCGGTCCCGGCTCTCCACCTGAAAGAATAGGTGAATCAGATGGTTCAACTGCAATGACTTTTATCGATCGGCTTACCTTTTTGAGCTCTGCGCCAACACCTGTTAATGTGCCGCCTGTGCCAACACCAGCTACAAATATATCTAGATTTCCACCAGTATCCCCTAAGATCTCTTTTGCTGTTGTCTCTCTGTGTATCTGCGGGTTAGCGGGATTCTTAAACTGCTGAGGCATAAAAGATCCTGGGCTATCTTTCCAGATCTGCTGGGCCTTCTCAACAGCTCCCTTCATCCCATTAGCGCCTGGAGTGAGAACGATCTCTGCCCCAAGAAGCTTAAGAAGATGCCTGCGCTCAACACTCATCGTATCAGGCATGGTGAGTATAAGTTTGTAGCCTCTTGCAGCAGCAACAAAAGCAAGCCCAATGCCGGTATTCCCGCTAGTGGGCTCTATTATTGTAGCGCCTTTCTTTAGTACACCTTTTTTTTCAGCATCATCTATCATCGACACACCTATTCTATCCTTTACGCTGCCTAAAGGATTGAATGATTCGAGCTTGCCGATGACCTCTGCTCCATCAGGGCTAACCCTGCTGAGTTTAACTAAGGGCGTGTTACCTACGGTCTTAGTAATATCTTCATAAATCCGTGCCATATTGCCTCCTTAAATGAGCACATGACTTATGTCACGCAAAGTGCGACATAAGTCATATGTGCGAATTTACCCTGAGCAAAGTCCGCCAAAGGCGGACTGCGTCGAAGGGTTGTTCTTAGTCATTATCGTTATTATCAAATATCTTACAGAGCTGGTTCTCAATATCAATGTTTGCTGAATTTAGCATATTTAACTAAATTTGTCAACTTTTTTTGTGAAATAACGCTATTATATATGATTACTTTAGTCAGGTTAATATTGCCATTGCGGGGATAGGTTATCTGTGAATACGTAACGCACCCTTAAGGGTGCGTTACAATTGTGGATATCTTATGTAGCTTAGGCGGCGGATTCGATGGCTTGTTTGGATATTAGGAGGGTTCTTAGTTTGTTGTGGAATTCTGCCTGATCTATAGGTGGTAGGGTGGTTATTATAGGATGTGTAGTCGTTGGGTTTGACATATATTCACTAAAGCGCGTGAGCATCTGCGCAAACAATACCCTGAATAGGATCGCGGACTCTCTTTGGATTATCTCTCCATCTAAAGATATATCAGAATCAGGAAGCTCTTGGCAAACCACAAAGACGCCCCGCATCTTATCAGGCGCTCTCTCCTGTTCTCTTGATATAATTTTTTCTAGCCCTCTACCTAGATGAGCATCAGTTATAATGCCTATAGGCTGAGTACCAATCTCTGCCCTCATGCCAAAGGAGGCTGCCAATATCTTCTCTTCTATATCAAGATCATGCGGACTTGATACCTCTGTATCAGCTCTCAGATAACTATAATATGAATCGAGCGTTCTGATATCACTCTCTCTAAACCCATAATCTTTTACCAGCTTATCTCTATCCTCGCTAGTGTCTACGGTGATAATAAATTTTTGGCGCTTAGATTGTTTGTTTCTCTCTGCAAGTTGGCTTAGAAGCTCTTGATCAGCTTTTCTTAAGAAACTAGTATCTGGTATTATTAACCCAAACTGGCGCGGGTCTTTATCATCATAACATCCGAACCTTACATTGAGTATATCCTGAGCAACCTTTGTAACACCTCTTATGCCACTTACAGCATCTGCTGTGACAGTGTATACTCTCTCAGCCTTGGCGGGCTTATCTTCGGCCTCTTCTTCTCCAGCAGATGAGACCTTGGCAATCTCTGTGCCAGAAGCTCTCGCAATTTCCTTTGCAGCGGTTGTGCCAACGATATCAAGCGGACCAAACGCGCTCCTTCCAGCCTCTCGAGCTGCTATGAAATCTTTAAAAGCTAGCCAGGCGTTGTCTGAAATTTTTGTCTTTGCATAGGCCTCAGCCATCATGGCAGCGGCATGTTCTGTGAGGCTGTCTCCTGTAGATTCGTGCATCAATATAATCGCGATTAACTCCTCAGCTTCACTATCTGATAAGTTTGCTATAATAACCTCTAAGCTTTGGGGGTTAATAATCATCGTACTATCCTCTTTTGCCAGGTCACCACTAAAGACCGCCTGTCTAAGATCAAATACGCCTACTTTGGCAGGCAATCGAACAACCTTGTTATCAACAACATGAATTTCAGATCTGATGGCATCAAAGCTTCCAGCAAGATTATCAGCAAGCACGCCTGCCTGACTATAATCTAGGTCTGAAAATTCTGTGGCGCCACCAAAATATATCTCCAATATATCTCCATGCAAAGATGTGGTTATTTTTTGCGTGGCTTGTGGTTCTGCCCCTAAAATTTCTACTGAATCAATACTATCTGAAACAGTTCCATCTACTATAACCTCTGTTACGCGCCCCGCATCTTTTACGCTAAATGGAACAAACACCGCAAAATCTTCATCATCTACGTAGCTTTCAGCCAAATATATATCATCTACGCTAAGCGGCAGGCCAGCTGCTCTAGAAACCATAGCCTTGTTTAGCGCATCAAGAAACATAGAAAATCCAAAATGCTCTGGATCGCCAAAACCAGCCTGTCCTCTGTTAGAAGCGGTTACTATCACTGGTCGCGAGCTTGCTCTGCGCTTACCAAGGTAATTATTAAGATTTAGCGCAAAATCATACCCAAAACAAACATCTATCATAATGTTTACACTACTTATGTCCCCGCCGTTCTCCTGAAGCTCTATAAGAGCTTCTCCTAATTCTTCAACACTTATATGACCATCCCCCAGTACCAGTGATTCTGGAAGTCCGTGCCCGTTAAACCAGAACGTTGTCAATCCCTCCTGAGGGCTTGATATTAAACCTAAAATTTCATCTTTTTTCTCCGGACCTGTAAGCCCTTTCACAATATTTTTTGTCCCACACGCGTCAGCAAATACAGCCATCATATTTTCATCAAACCTGTATAGACCTGTTTGGTATTTCTCATCATTTGTCACAAGTAGCGCCGTAACATCATCACCTAGCAGCTGACGATCACCATGAATATCTCTCGCCCTCAATATAATATCGATCGCCTGCTGCGCATTATCTTCTGACAATTCTTTACCTCTGCGCTCAAGCAGTCTTACCACGTTTAACGCCAGAGATAATGTCTGCTGATCACCCATGTCAGCAACAGCAGTAATAAAACCGGATATTAAAAAGAGTTCTGGAAATTTAGCTGTCTCATGATAATCAAATCCTTTTCGATGGTAGCTTTGAGTAACGCGCATGTGTTTACCAATCGTGCCAAGCGCTCCTATCAAACCTCTGCTATCTCGACTTATCTCATCAGCAGCTTGCTCAAGCACAGTCGCAAAGCCTATTAGACACGCTATTCTGATATTGGCATCGCCGCGCGTGATACCGTCTAGCAGCAGAGACATTGACTCTTGTGCGCGCTCGGCATTATCGTCATGTATGTGAGCAACCGAGTTAGCAGCTAAGTAGCAAGCTGTATAGAAGGAATTTGGCAAGGCAATTTTGTGCGAGGTATCATCTTGCCATAAAATTGTAGTGTGATCTGCTAAGTCCACTCGCGCGCGCCTCAATACTTCTGGCAGTAAGCCTTTGATTACATCGCGCGTCTCACTAGAAAGCATATCAGACTGTGTATCATAATATTGATCCTGGTAAATATGTAACACCCTGAAAAATATTACTGTTGCCATACTAAGCTCGGCCTCAGAAGTCGTATTCCTGATAATATCACTGAGAGAGGCAAAGCCATCACCTATAAGATCAGATAATCGTCGGTAATGGCTCCTTAGGCTGCGGCTGGCAGATAATGAACTCATTAAATACAGCGCTGAGTCCCAGGTGCGCATCTGGTCTCTATCTCTAAGAATTTGCTCACACATGTCAATTATTCTTTTGTCCCATTTATAGTAAGGCGGGCTGAGCTTAAGTGTGCCGGCTATATCACAAATAATTCTGCGCGCCCTTTTGCTATGCGCCTTACTGATTAGCATCTTTAAAATCTGGTCCTCAAGTTCCTCAATATCAAGCAAGTAATAGAATGCGTCTTTTAATGAATTCGTGTCTATAAGTAGATACTGCGTGCGCCCATCTGACAACATCTCTTGAGCCATAGGCAAAATATATTTTTTTGTCATAATAACAGCCTTGTCTTGAGATCCTTTTCTTCCTATGTAACTGGATAATAAGCCAGCGACATGAACTAAATTCCCATCTTTGATAAACCAAGCACCACTTAATGCCTGCTCCAGAGCATCTAGGATAGGATCTATATCTTCAGGGCTTATCTTATTTGCTTGGAGCTCTCGCGCGCTGAACATGACAATATGAGTCCAGACTGATTCTCTTGTGCCATCATTAAGGGCGTTCGCAAGCTCATCTATTACAATCGGCTTCAACTCAGGATTATCGAGAATTGCCCGCAATTCAGCGCTGGATAGCCTTGACCCATCGTCTCCTGAACCGAATCGGTTAATTATATTTCTTATCTCTTCTCCTCTTCTTCCAGCAGATGAGGCCTTGGCTGAATCATCTTCTATCGTCACTGTCACATCAAAGACCTTTGTATCTGAATCAAGCGTAGATTCTGCTGAAAATGGGAGAGAAGCTAGTATCATTAGTTTAGACATAGCATCCTCGTCTGCTCCAAAAAAGACGCCCAATGTATCAGCATAACTACGCACACCAACCTCTGCATGGGAAAACATATTTTGGGTCACACATGACTGTATGAAACCAACAGCCTGCAAAAATGGATCTTGAGCTCTCTCTTCACTCTTTTGCGCAGGAGTTAAACCTCTAAGAATAGTTGTCCTATCTTTCTTTTTATATTCGTCATAAGCATCGACGAATATCTTAATAGCCTCACCGCTTACTGCTGGTGTCTTTGTCGCGTGATGCCTCATAATTTCAACCGCAGCATCCTCAGCATCAGTTACAGCAGACCACTCTTCTTGGTCCTGTGAACCTTCTTCCTCCAGCCCCTTGCGTATTTTCTCTTTTTCAATATGTTTCGCCATAGCGCTAATACTTCTTACAGTAAATGGTCCCAGATCCTCCAAATAACCCTTAGCCCGATCATGGTGTTTGTCAAGCAAAGCTTGCATTCTCTCTCTTTCTTGATCAACCCTTGTGACAAGATCCCCGAAATCAGCATGTATTACATCAGCCGCGCCCTCATCTACAAGGTGTTCAGATATGCCATCTTCTTTTGAAAACATAAGATAGCCCGGACTTCCTTCGTTGCTATCTACACATATAATCCGGTTACCCCGAAGAAGGGGGCGATCAAGATGAATATGCCCGAATACAACTCCTGCTATTCCTCTGTCTGCGAAGAACCAATCTATCTCTTCTGTGGCTGTCAGGGTATCAAGCCACTCTCCAGGCAGAACCCACATAAGATCAAAATATTCACCCAAGAAATCATATAATCTCTGTTTAAGGCTATCTGTCATTTCACCCGTATTTGCAAAATCGCTTTGTATATCTTCAAGCTGCCTCTGGCCAAACTCAAGGCTTCTGCGACTCATCATAGGACCACCTTCTGAGTACCTTGGAAGTCCAGCATGGACATGAAGCATCTCCCATTCATCGATATGTAATAGTTTGCTGTTTTCAAAAACCCAATAAGCTACTTTTAGGGCTCCATCTTCTCCCATCTGCTTCATAAATATGTCGCCGCCATTATACGCCTTCTTCTCTTTTCTTGCCTCAGATAGTGTCCTTGTCCAATCTTGGCGCATCATCTTATCCCCTAGTATTATTGATTGGATTAGCATATATTCATGACTACCCAGAATAAAGACAACTGAAATATTATCATTTTCATCAGCTATATCTTTAAGCTCTTGTAAGCCCTCGAAATTTTCCGCATTCTCATCGCCGCGATCAAAGACATCGCCATGCACTATTATCTCAATAGATTTATCGCGACCAATATATCCCTTGGCCTTTGCAATAGCGGTCGCCAAAACCTGATTCTTTCCATGTAAGTCCCCGACATTGATCACATCAGGCAAGTCTCCAGATCGCATCTTCTCTGTAAGCTGTGTCAAAAACGGTATGCGCTTGCGTAAAACCTCTATCTCGCCTGTGATCTGATAAGCCTCTCGGTAAGTAAGCGCGCTGCCCGCAGACGAGGCCTTAAGAGGGATACCATCGATATAAAATCTGGTCCAGCCATCTTCATCTTCGGTAGTCCAGTTAAGTTTGCCGCCAAGATTTTCTGCCAAACCATAAATTACATTTAAGCCCATGCCCCCACCCGAAAGCTGGCTTCCGTTCAATTTTAATAACTGTATAAGCTCCGCGTCCTCTGATGAATCCAAACCATCGAAAAGATCAAAGTCTCCCTGTGAAAGCAGGTCATCGATCTCATCGCGCGCTATAGCAAATTTTTTCTCTATCTTACCAGCCAACTCCTTATTTGGGATGGCATTGTTGCGCGACTCAAGGAATATCTTTCCATCTGCAAGCCATACTTTTATAGTAGTGTGCGTGCCCTCAATTCCTTGCGCAACCGCCTGTTTTATGTCATCTGATGTAATTACGCCATCTGTATAGAGGGTGTGTAAATTGCCTATCTGGTATTCCCCTGTTCTTTCATTGATTAATTCGCTTATATT
>JBHPDT010000024.1:0-23052 GCA_042577545.1 Candidatus Omnitrophota bacterium
AATTAATCGGAAATTATAATTGTCGTCAACCGGTAATTATAATTGTCGCATAACAGACATGCGCAAGGGAAGGGATAAAGGAGATAGCGGCGGCTCGAAAGGTACTAAAAGAGGAGATCAAGGAATATAATCACAAGAGGGTGCATAGTACAACAGGAGAGATTCCTTATATAAGATACCGCAGAGCATTAAGAGAAGGAAAAACATTGTTTAGAGAGTTTGAGGTGCCAAAGCCATACAAATCAATAAGGGATATATTTTGTTTTAGGATAACACGGACAGCAGATGGATACAGGCGTATAGGGATAAATAATGTTCAGTTCAAAGTGAATAAGGTGAATCCCTGGGACAAGCTAGATTTGAGGATATGTCCAATAAATAAATTGTACTCAGAAGTGAGATTTTGGAGAGAAGGAGAATTGCTGGATATATAAAATATAAAAAATAAGGATTTAAAGAAAATAATCCACTAAAATTGTGGATAGTGACGCTTGTGGATAAGCTTACAGCTTACCCACAAGCTTGGACAACCCTGCGGGTTGCCCACACTCTCCACAATACTACGGCTAATTTTTGAAAAAAGAACAAGGGTGTCTCATTTTAAATTTTAAATTGTACTAAAAAGTGTCTCATTTTAATTCTTAAATGACAGTGAAATTTCTTAGGTTGACTATGCAAAGTTTTCTCTGTATAATATTAAATTCAAGCACTAAAATAATCGCTTCAAAAAAACAAAAGGCCTATGCAAACAAATAACATAAATATATGGGGTGAAAAACATCCAATAGCTACGCGGGTAATCCTTCTTTTGATAGGGGCCTGCGTTTTTTTTGTTTTGGCCGAATTTACTCTTCGGGCCGTAGAACACTTTCACTACATCCATCTTAGTAAGCATATCACTTTTGATCAATATAAACACATGTTTAGTGACGAACGAGATCAGGAATATATTTTTGGCCACAAGCCAAACATAAACGTATGCCTAGAAAAGAATGGGCATATATATACTATTACCACAAACTCCGATGGGTTAAGAGAAACTAAGGATTATGATTTTATAGATAAAAGCGTTATCTTTTTAGGTGATTCGATTATTGAAGGGGCTTCAATGGAAAACAACGAAGTCATCGATGAGATCTTTGAAGATAAAACGGGTATTGTTTCTTTAAATTTTGGAGTCGGGTGCTACAATACAGCACACGAATATTATTGGCTTAAGAACAAATACAAAAAACAATATAACACAAAACTAGTAGTTCTTGGCTTCTGTTTAAATGATTTTTTAGCAAATACAGACTTCAGGTATTTTGACGAAGGTAAAGGAACCTGGTCATTCCACAAATATCTCACTCTCGATTCAAATAATCAAACTGAAAAAATATATATGCGGGTGAAGAGCATATTAAGAAAATCAAAATTTGTATTCTGTACATATCGTTTTTTGCGACGGAATGTATTCGAACCGCGCTCCAACTCAAGCATATCATACAGCTACCGACGAGGTCACGAGCCTAAGCACTCACTTTATACAGGCTTATATATTAGAAGAATTAAGGAGCTGTCTGAAAAGATAGGGGCAAACTTAGTAGTAATTATATTTCCGCGGCACGAACAAATAATAGAGCGGGATCAAAAACCACAAATGAAAATTCAGGATCTCTTAACAAAAATACTCAGGGAAAACAATATCTCATATATAGACCTCTATGAGGTAATGAAACAAGCCGCTATTAAAAACCCTGACATGCAATGGTATTATGACAACACGCACCCGTCCAGGGATGGGCATAAGCTAATCGGAGAATATCTCGCGGATGAGTTGCCGAAGCTATTCCCTGAAGTTTTTTTAGTAACGATAAAGTAATGAGACAAGACACAGGCGATTGAGTTCTCGGGAAAAATAGAAAGAAAAACTCCCCAAAGCTGGCTGAAACCGGACAACTGTTTGCCAACCCGTGGAGGGCAATTGGCGAGGGAAGAAACATATATCAACTCTACAAACCTGATCCCTGTTTACCATTTTATTTTATTCTCGATTGGTGTGGTATAGCCTAAAATTTATTGGATAAAACAAACCGTAACAAATTAATGCTTTAATAACCCCCCTTCACCAATTTTATATTATCCATCATCCAATCATTGCTGTATCGTCTATATGTTTGTAAACTATGTTTTGACGGACTCAGTTTTTCGCCAAAAGACATCTGCGCGATACTCTAACAAAGTTCTACCCATGCAGAACTCACGATCTTGTCCATAAGTTTTCTTAGCTCTTTCAAGAATGCGTTTAATTTTCTCATTATCATAAAATAAACGATAATTGACTTTAGACACATAATTTGTTAAAGGCTTTGCATTAATACCATCGAGATACCATTTTGCAACATCACATTGGCAACTAAGCTCTATTGTTTTTCCTAAAGAATTTTCATCAAAAAATACTTCTGCAACATTTCGCGCTGCTAACATCCACCTTTTAACTTCCTTTAAGCACGCATTAACATCTACCGATTCTGATTCGTCAATCAACTCATGTAATGTCTTGTAGGCCATTTCAACAAACGCTGTAAAACCTTCCGATAACGTTTTCGTGCGATATTTCCTAACCAGATTATCTCCAATTTCACTTTTTAAAAGCATCTCATAACACTGGGGTGTATTTAATCTTTCAAGCAATTTTTTACGGGATTCATACAATTCTTCCTTTGTCTCTCGCATAAATTCATTATAAATAGCCGTAAATTCATTGCTTTCTGAAGATATCATCTTCGAGAATTCAAAGATAAAATTGGCCTTATCAACAGATAGTTCTTTAATGCAATTAGCGATAATATCATACTGTCTATCCGCAAATAACATACAAAGAAACGCAAAACCACGACAGGCCAGATAATCATCAAAATCCATAGAGCTTGTTGCAATGCAAACCTCTTCAGTCTCAAAACATTTTTTGCCTAGATATTCACCAAATTGACGAGGAATTATTCGAAATCGTGTTTGTAGGCCATATTTTTCTCTTATGTCTTTTCGATCAAGCAAAGTCCCGGGTAGCATCATTGTTGTAAAAGGTGAGATGTTATCAACCCCTGAGGAATAAAAGAATGATATAGCATCCATAAATGACTCTCTGGTCTCAGCCGGCAAAGGAATGATTAGTTCAACATCGGTTCGTATATGTTTACCATTGATCTCCTTCTGTATACGTACGTAATCAGGGATATCTATATTTTTTCGATTGATTATTTTGAGTGTCTCGGCATTTAACGATTGGAAAGAGCAGCTTACAGTCATTTTCTTTTTGACTTTTTCATTCATCCGCAAAACTCTATCGAAATTTTTACCCGTATCAGCAAGAATGACATTCGGCCATCCGTATTGATCCTGCAACTCTCCGATATGATCTGATATCTCTTCATCACGTTCAAACAATCCAAAATTACTATCAACAATATGCAGGACAAGAGATGGAGTTTTTACCATTCTCTTTGCTATCCAGGAAAGCTCTTCTTTGACCCTTTCTATTGGAAATTGTATTACTCTACTGTAAAGATTGTTCCCGGCTCGACAATAAGCGCAGGAATTCGGACAACCTCGTGAGGTTTGTATAGAAGGGGCATACGTACCATCAAACCATTTATCCATTAATTCCATCAAATAAGGTGAAGGGAAAGATAGGAAATCAGTAATCCTTGGAGCAGGTCCCCCAAAGACTAATGAGCTATTTTTTGAATGAATAGAAAGAATTCCTTCTCGCTTTGAATTTTTCAAGCCTTCAAGATTACCCCTTTCATGGAAATCTTTTACAAGGTTCGCAAAAACAACTTCGCCTTCCAAATGGATGAAAAAATCAATGCATTTACGTTCTTGTAGATATTTTTCACATAATTGTAGATCGACGGGAAACTCAGGACCACCTGCTATTGTAACCGCCGAAGGGATTACTTCTTTCACATATTCAAAAGCTCGACGATTGAGTTCGGCATTCCACATAAAGTTAGTCAAACCAACAATATCTGGCTTCCAACAATCAACGTCATTAAAAAATTCCTCGGGATCCTCATATAATCGAATATCCACGACCTCGTTCATTTGGCTTTTCAAGAAAGCTGCGATTAAACTAATGCCCAACGGCATCAAAGATGAATGGCGCCCTATGGTTCTATGTCTTAATTCCCCAAGTGCAATTTTTAATGTTCTTTTCATTATTTCTCCTAAAGTTAATTACCCGATTACCCACAGCACAGAGATCGTTTATGTCTTGGCCAATGTAATTGATAGACTGGCCGTTATCGAATCTCGAAGCAGTTGCCGAGCCATAAAGTTACCAAAAGGCCGGAGGAGATTGGTGGAGGCACAAACTATGCACGCAGCACTCAATTGAACTGTTCCTTATGTACAATATCTGCCAGCTTCTTTTTAGGCACATGTACTATATCTTTTTCTAGCCAGTATTTGACGTCGTTTTTATACTCCACTGCGACAGATTTTTGTTTCGGATAACCGAGCGCTATAACCAGTTCAATGTTATACGTATCTGGTATAGAGCATATCTCCTCTAACCTGTCTCTGTGCAGCGACCCGATTACGCATCCTGCTATACCCCTCTCCAGCGCTGTCAGAAGAATGTTTCCAGCAGCTAACCCTACATCACACCTTCAGTTTTTATTAATTTTTTTCTTGGGACAATATCGCCATCCTCCCTGTCCCTATACCCAGCATAATCCAAAACATTGTCGCTAACCGCAAAGCAAACAGGTTCGTATCAAAGAAACTCTGCGCAAGAGTTGCCAACACCCCTGCCATTATTCCCATGAGCAAAAATTCGTCATTGTGAACGAAGCGCCCGACAGAGGTGACTCCGCCTTTGGCGAATACCAATCTAATTCCCGTGTGAAAAAACCTCCACAAGACCCATAAAAATGCTCCAAATCCCAATAGCCCGATCTCCGCTACCATTTGTAGATACGAATTGTGCGGATAAGACCCTGTAGCTATTGTAGTTTTATAATGAGAAGCAACAGTTGTATATGTATTGGGCCCTGTACCCAAAACTGGGAAATCCTCAATAATAGACATCGCCTCTTTCCATTGATGCAGTCTGTTTCCAGCCGCCTCAACGCCTGTTGTCATGCCTATAAATCTCTTTCTAATTGATCTTGCAGATAACAACCCCCCTATCAATGTAGCGCAAACAAAAACAATTGTCAAAATAGCAAATATCTTCTGCTGTTTTTTATTTGTCAATAAGCCAATTATGCCCATAAACAGCATAGAGATTAAATAACCTAACCAAGCGCCTCTGCTAAAAGTCGTGGCCAATAATATAAACCCAAGCAAAAATAAAACTGCGCTGCCAAATTTGATTATCCGTCTTAATATTTTTTTTTCTTTTATAAATTCAAAAAAAATTAAACAAAATAAAATAGGCAGAATAACAATAATATATCCTGCAAAATCATTAGTATTAGAAAAACATGCCGTCAACCTTACAATGGCTTTAAATCCTCTGATAAAATCTCTGCAAGTAATCCATTGAAACACAGCATCGGTAAAAAGAAGTATCACTGAAGCTAAAATAACCCCCGCAAGTATCATAAGCTTTTTATCGCCAGCTTTTTTTCTTGAAAAGATACCAGCGCAAATAAAAAAAATCAACACATATTCAGCTAACTTAAAAAATACTCCTTCCATGCTGAGATTAATATTAACCGATGTAATCATTGAGATAAAAGAGAGTGCAAAAAGTGCTAATATCGGCTTATTCAGCGGCGTCTGTGGAAAAAAACGAATTATTCCCTCTACCCTTTTGGGAAGAGGGTTGGGCCAAGAGGGAACAAATACGTCATTGCGAGGAGTGAAACAACGAAGCAATCCCGCAATTACCCATGCAATAATCGCAATCGTCGCAAATATCTCGATACCCGCTTTGGAAAAGGGTATAATAAACACCAAGCTATATATTGCTATTTCTACTATTCTATCTAAAATCCTAGCTATTTTCTCCAATAATTCTTACCCTTCTAATGCGCTGGCCTGCGAACTAGCGTCTGCAGTGTCTTAATCATAATAAACAAATCAAGAAATAAAGATGCATGCTTAAGATAATATAAATCATACTGAAATTTCTTTATGTGTCCCTCAATCGTACCGCCATAGTCATAATTAACCTGCGCCCAGCCCGTAAGGCCTGGTTTAATGCTAAACCTGATGGAATAAAAGGGCGTATTTTCCTCTATGAGCTGTGCAAAATGCCTTCTTATCGGACGAGGTCCTACAAAACTAATCTCTCCTTTAATGACATTTATTAATTGCGGTAACTCATCTAATCTTGTTTTCCTTAAAAACTTCCCAATCTTTGTCACTCGTGAATCATTCTTGATTGCCCACTGTGGCCCATTTTCCTTTTCTGCATCGGTAACCATTGTTCTAAATTTAATAAGCTTGAATGGCTTTTCCTGAAATCCTACTCTCTCCTGCAGATAAAACACCGGACCCTTAGAAATCAGTTTAATCAGAATTGAAATTATCAGCAACAATGGGGATACAACAATTAATCCTGCTAAAGCGCCAAAGGAATCTATAAGTTTCTTTGTATTTTTAAAAATCGGTCTTGTAAAGGTATCTATGTTAGGAAATGGTATATTCTTATTACATAGATATTGTTGCAGCGCAAATTTTCTAGTTAGAATTTCATAGAAGTAATCACTTCTGTAGACTTCCACCCCTTTGAATTCATACTTATAGATCTTTTTTATGACATCCAAAGGTATGTGGTTATTTAATCCTGGTACCAGCGTCTTTATCCTTTTCGATCTAATTAGCGTGCCTAAATTCTTACCCGTACTGACAACCTTTAAACCGTCTTTATGCTGCCCGATGGTTGAATGCTCATTCGATAGGACGCCCAGGACATTGTATTTAAAGCCGTCCATTTCATTCAGTATATGCTCTGTAAGGTGGTCCGTACCGATAAACAAAACATTGTTGGTTCTTTTCTTTGGCAGAATAATATATCTATAAAAAAACATTCTGTTAATAAAAATAGATGCTGTAACGATAACAAGAAACAGTAGGAGTATGTATTTGGTATGTAAATATAAATCGAAAATTCTCCCTACCAGCAAAAAAATAATACAACACAAAGAGCCTATAACGATTAAGGATGTTAAGGTATAAACCCTCCTCAATCTAACAGATATTTCATATAATCCAGAGATATATGATATTAAGGAATATATAAAAACAATTGATAAGGTAAACATCAAGCATCTACTGCTTAATATCCATTCGGTTGCATTATAATTTTTTAGCCTTAATACAAGCACATAAGAAAGAAGACAAGAAAAAACAATACAGCAAACATCAATAAAAAACATCAAAATCTTCTTTTTGTATTTTATATTTTTGAACACCACCTTCATAAAAAATTATCTTTCTGTATTTCCTTCTTGGCCTAAAACATTCTTGATCGTCGCGATATAGCTACTAATAGTATTCGTCTCATTAAACTCCTCTACCGCTTTTTTCCGGCCATAACGTCCCATTCTTTCCCTTTCCCCAGGCATAAGTTCTATAAGTCTAATCATGGAGTCAGCAAGAGCTTTGGGATTCTTTGCAGGCACAATAAATCCATTCTTTCCTGCTTCAACAACATCCCTGCACCCTACAGAATCCGTAGTAATTATTGGCTTGCCCATAGCCATCGCTTCGAGCAGTGAGCATGGCACCCCTTCCCTATATGACGGTAGGATAACAGCGTCACTCTGGCAAATATAAGGACGTACATCATAGCTGGTACCAAGGTATTTGATCAATTTCTCATCTTCCCATTCTATGATAGTATCCTCAGAAACACAAGAAGGATTATCTTTATCAATTCTTCCTAAAAGATGAAACTCTGTAGTAGGATATTTCATCTTAACTGTTTTAGAAGCAGAAACAAGTTCTCCAAGGCCTTTATGCCACAATAATCTACCAACAAAAAGAAAAATAAAGCTCTCACTATGGCGTTTAGGCTTCTTACAAAAATCTAGGCAAAAATAATCTGTGTTGACCCCAGGGCCATTTAGTAAAACGGTTTTAGCCTTTTTGATAATTCTATTTTTTAGAAAAAATCCCAGGTCATCTTTATTTAGAAAAAATACCCTAGAAGCAAATTTTTGTGAAAGTCTGTATAGAACTGAGACGAATTTAGAAAGGAACCCTTTGCGCATAAACGCGTATCCTAATCCAGAGACAGTGTTTAGACACTTCACGTTGGCCATTTTTGCCGCGAAAGTACCGTAAATATTCGGTTTTATCGAACAGTGCAGTACTAGATTGGGTTTTTCACGTTTATAAATACTAGTTAAATCGAAAACAAGTTTTAAATCTTTAAGAGGGTGAACCTCTTTTCTGTCAAGGGCTATATTCATTAATTTAAAACCTCTCTCTGTCAGCTTTGGCGCATATTCATCGCAATGGGCGTATAAAAGAACATTGAAGTTGTCTTTTCTTAAACCATTAATCAAGCCTAAATAAAAAATATATATTGATCTTGAGGTATTCGACACCAGAAGAATTTTTTTTCTGCTCATTTACGTCACCTCTTGCACAAAAAGTGCCAATAGGGCCTATTGGGAGATATAGTAACACTAGAAAAAGTATCGTGTAATTTCAGGATGTCTTTACGCGAAACTCTTTGTTCGATACCTGTGAAAAAGCGATCATAAGTATCTTGCTGAACCCGTGTAACGCTTTTGCCGCAATTGCCCTCATAAAGCGGGACATGTTTATCCAGTTTTAGCGGCTTCAATAACCGCCCTATAAATATAAATGGTTCATATATAACCAATGTTACTGCTAGTGAAAATATTCTGCGAAAATCAGGATTACGGATTTTGCTAACTCGTAAACGCAAAAAAGTTACAGCTTTTAAAAAAATTCGGAAGTGTACTGGTCGATTATCTAGTGAATAGTAATTATAAATAAGTATTTCAGGTGCAAGGTTTTTAAAATTGCGGACTTCTGAAAGGCATGGTGTCGGCAATGTATGCAATACCCCTATGCAAAATAAAAAATCTGCAAAATTATTCGTAAACGGGAGGCCTTTTAAATCACACATAAAGAAAAGACAATTATTGGCATTGGATAGGTTTTTTCTAGCTACAAATATGGCATCTGAAAAATCAACGAGAACTATTTCACTGCAAATATCATTTAGGTAGTAGCTCCATCTTCCATTTCCGCAACCAAGGTCACAGAGACGCGAATTTCTTAAAGCGCTCAGATCAACAATATCAAAATTTTGCGAAAATTCTTTTTCATGTTCCGGCAAAATTTTGTCATATTGTTTCCATTCTGCTCCAAATGTGTATTGTATATCTTCCGCAAATTTCTCGTCCCTAACATTTTTTGCGCCATTTACATCTAAACACAGCTCCTTTCTAACAAAATCGCTATATTGACTCGGATCTGATAGTATAATTACATCACTGACAATGGGGTATCTTTTATTACCAGCTATCAATGTATCCGACTTCAAAATAATCTGGGTTGTGCCAAAAATTTCCTCAAGCGTTTTTATCTTATCTCTATAATACATATTAATCCTCCAAATTTATAAATTTAATCTTAAGATTCTTTCATAAAAGGGTATAAGTTTATTTCTTACGATCGTATCATAATCAAATTCTTTTATCGAATCCCTTGCCGCAGACGCAAAAGAAAGTCGTAAGTTCACATCTGATATAATGCTGGATAAACCTTCAGCATAGGATTTTTCATCATCACCCACCAGGATTCCGTTTTTATAATTTTCAATATACACTGCATTCCCTGGAGTTGCGGTTGCTATAACGGCAAGACCGGAAGCAAGGTATTCGACAGTTTTAAAAGCGGGCTGAAACCTGTACTGAACTGTGTTTGTGATAAAAGCTAAACCTACGTCCGATGCGGCCAAATAATGCGCTACTTCTTTAAAAGGAATTAGCCCCACGAAAGTAACGTTTTTGTTAATTCCGATTTCATGGCAAAAACGCTTAAGATATTTTACATAATTATTATCACAACCGCCACCAATAAAAAGCAGTTGTACATTTTTATGCGAATCTAAAGCTCTCTTAAAAGATTTCAGTATTACCTCTATCTTTCTCGCTCTTCTCATATTACCGCAATAAACACAAATAAATCTATCTAAAGGCAGCGTTAATTTCATTCTAAGCTTATTCCTGGCCTCATTATTATTTACTGCGTAAAATCGCCGAAGATTAACGCCCAAAGGAATTTCCGTTACTTTATTTTTGCTTATACGAATAAGATTTAACATTTTTCGGTCTATAATTATTACATTCTGGAAGAATATGCTTTGCACTATAATCATAATCCTTGAAAACAAGTTTATCGCCCAATTTGTCATGGCTGCTGCCCTCACATCCAATACCAAGCTACAGCTTTTCTTCATTTTTGCCCATAGCGGCACTAACAAAAATCCCGTATCCGGGAATGCCCTAATATGCAATATGTCAAATTTGTCCATATCGTATATTTTTTTAGCTAACTTAAATGCCTTGCCCCCAAAAGCGGTCGTACTTAAAATATCTCTTTTAAGAGTAGTTCTAACGGGAATTTCATAAACACTGATATTACCATACGTGGTCTTTTCTATGTGGAGCTTACTAGAATTAAACGTAGCACAAATTACATATATCTCGACTCCGATTTTTGCGAAGCTCTGCATGTACTCATAATAGTTCGTAGAAGCAGTCGGCAAATATTCGTTATTGTAAATAAAACATACTTTCATAGTCCTGTACTTTCTACACATTTCAGTTCTGAATAATTAAAATTGGGGCGTTCTTTTAATAATGCTGCGATTGCCAGTGATAATATAAAGAGGTCAAAAGCAAAAAAATGCATAATGAAAGCATAATGGAGCATATCAATTAAAAATACAATAAATAAACCTATCAAGCCCACTCTCAGAGGCTTGGTATAAGCGGGCCAGAATCTCTGCCCCTTCAATCCGAAACAATACCTAACTGCTACTAGTATGAGCGAGATAAACAAAACAAACCATATGAGCCCGAACATAAACGAAAAGTTAAAAAACCGAGACTCACCTAGAACAACCTCCCTCTGGAACCTGGCATCGCCAAAGATTTTTTCGATAAATGGGAGTCCATTGAAATACGCAATTTGATTCTCTATTGAAAATAATGTCCTGATAGCACCTGTTTTTCCGAACGCCGGCCTATACACAAAAAAGGTCTCGTTCCAAGCCAACTTTAGAGCTTCCCTGAACTGAGGAAAAGAAAAACACGCACCAAAAATACCAGATATCAATACAACCCTTTTTGTATTTCCAATCATTATCAGCATTAAGAACATTACTACTGCAAGTGAGACCAGATGCACTTTTACTTGAAGTATCAATAGAGACGCTACTAGCAAAAAAATAATTATCAATTTTGTTGGCTGATTTAATTTATAAACAAACGGTAACAGTGTCGTACCTTGAAAATCGCGTTTCTCCGTGTCTAGCAGAATGGGTATAAACAGAGCCGTCAAGGCTGCCAGAATTGCTGCCATAAAATTAACAGTACCAAAAATGGTAAACAAACATCGAAGATGTAACCAGAGTTCAGGATATTTAGCCAATCGTTGGACAAGAGGAGCATAGGTCTTATAGATAAACGTATACCATGGAATAGAAGAACCGCTTTTACCCAGCACACTCATCCAACTTACTTCTAAAAGAATGTCAGCCATAAAAACTACTGTTATGAGAAAAAGAAATTTCAGCAAACGTTGCACATCTTTGAAATCTCTGAATGCGTAACGGGCTACAAAATATAACCCCATAGGTGCGCAGTAATTTCGAAATAAACGAATTGTTTCATGCCAATCGTTATTAGTGCAGGGGCCATATACTAGAAAAAAGAAACCGTAGAAAATGTAACAGCCGACAAGCAGATCAAGACCATTCAACTTTATGCCTTTTAAAGAACGGGTTGTAATACCTATGTAAAAAATCACATAAAGCAAAAATAAAAAGAAGTCACGATAATATGTTATATTTGCCACTATAGCCCTTAGCGGATATTGAAAGGCTACTGCAACAAAATGAATAAAAATAACATTTTGCAAAAGTTTTTTCATATGAAAAAAGAGCCCGACTGTTAAAATCGACTACATTTCTAGAATTCTTTTTGCTACTATCCCAATTGCTATTCTTTCTTGCTATGTTAAGAGCATCGTTTTTAGGAACTTGTAAATGTTTCGCATAGATTTTGATAAAAAAGCGCGAAGAAAAAAAATCAAGCCGCTATGTGAGACTCCGTATTTAAATGTAGCCATTTTCAGTTTCCAGCCTGAAGAATAAAGGGGACTCGCATAAGACGCACATTTACTTGCGATTGCCCAGCGCAATGCTTCCTTTAAGTCTAATTCTTCAGCAACTCTTATGAGCGCTTTAATTACTGATTGAAAGTGATGAAACGTTGCCCGGCTTATATTGCCAGGATGTCTTAAATATATCCCGCAAACTTGCTTTGTAGTTACTATTTTATCAGCAATGCTTAACACCATCATATTGAATATATAATCTTCGACACCTATAAGTTCGCGATCTTCGATATATTTTATTCCTGACTCCTCTACAACATATCTCGTGAAAAAAACTGCGCTGGAAGGAAAAAAATTCGCAGCTCCTTTAAAATATCGCTTAATCTCAAGTTTTCTTATTTCGGCATTATTAGAAAATGCTGTTGGTGTTAAATATTGATTTCTTAGATGATTACCCCGTTTAACCTGCAATGCGTGAGCCCCGATTATTACTTGCTTTTCAGAATGATCCTTGATCAAGCTTGCAAGAGTTTCAATCTTATTCGCATAAGGAGGATCATCTACATCAATGGTGCATATCCAAGGGGCAGTGCTTTCAGATATGCCTATGTTTCGAGCCCTTCCCTGGCCACCATTCTCTATGTGTACTATTTTCGCAGGAAAACTCAGGCCACTTATTTCTTCTTCATAATCCCGCTTAGTAGCATCCTCACTTCCATCATTAACAACTATCCATTCGAAGTCCTTTAATGTCTGCTGTTTTAAGGTATCTCGCATATACCTTAAATGATCAATTCCGTTAAAGACAGGAGTAATAATAGCAAATGTCGGCATTTTGTAATCCGTATACTTAATTATACTCAGTTCGTAGCGGTTACCAAAGATTCCTTTTTAATAATTCACGCTTATAAGATGATATAGGAGAGCTCGCAAGAAAGACGCACAGTTACCCCTGGATTAATAACTTAATTTTTTGTTTTATGGAGCGAGGTAGTATTCTGATTAAATTGCCTCTTGCCAAAGTAAATATTCTGGTAAAACTTATCTTGCGAAGTTCTTTTAATAGTTCTTTGTCAAAATCTGTTCTCTGCTTAAACTTATAATCTACGAAGTGCTTGCTGTCTAAACCACGAAAAAACTTTGATTTTATATCATATCCGGGCAGATACAATAAACTCAGATCATCAATATGTTCATAAAGATTTTTCTCTCGTATGGATTTATATAAATCACTGCCTGGAATGCCTACAAAAATAGCAAAGTCATATACATATGGTTTTAGCTCACGCATCAGTTTCTTTGTAAGTAAATAATCTTCAAATGTTTCTCCAGGGACACCTGTAATAAGGCTGCAATATGTTCTGATATTATATGTCTTGCACCAAGTTAGAACGTTTTTTATTTGCTCAATCGTAGTGCCCTTTTTCAGCAAATCCAACATTCGCTGACTACCGCTTTCTATCCCTGTATAAAACGCCCTACACCCTGCAGAACTCATTAATCTAACAAGCTCTTCTGACAAATTGTCTACTCTTGTTTCACAAGCCCAAGATATTTTTAGATTCTCCTTAATTAACTTTTGACAAAACTCCTTCGTTCTTTTTAAATTCAGAGTAAAATTATCTTCTCTGAAATAAATCCCTTTAGCTCCATAATTTTTTACCAAATACTTAATCTCAGAGATTATTCTATCTGCGCTAAAACAGGTGTATTGTTTACCCCAAATAGAGCCCACCGAACAGAAGGCGCAACTATATGGACACCCTCTACTTGTGTTCATTGTAAAAACTGGCGTTATTTTCATCCAGGGACAGCTAAAATCATAGGGCAGCTTGTTAAAGATGTCCCAGGGCTGAAAAGGGAGTGAATCCAAATCTTTTATTCTTTCTTCTCTTAGAATTCTTTCTTTTACCTCGCCATTGATGATCTTTAAAATCGCTTTTTCTCCTTCACTTTGAACAACATAATCTACAAACATAGGAATGGTCTTCAGGCCTACTGTTGTATGCGGACCACCAACGATCATCTTTCCGTTCCACAAACCTTTTTCCCGGAGACTTTGAATCTTATTAAACATCCTTAGTGTATCTGTATAACAAATAGTGGCTGAGTAAATTGCTACAAAATCAATATTATTTTTTTGCAGGAATTCTTCATCAATATAATTAGATGGTTTCAAATAATTATCAATAAAAAATACTCTGTGTCCTTCATTTCTTACTATTGATATAAGCGATCCCATTCCTAAAGGCGGTCTCTTTTCATTCGTACAGAAGGGGCCTTTTTTTGGTGCCATTGATGTTGTAAATAATATATTCATTTTTTTATATTTTTACCTCGCTACCTGGAAGTAAATCCTTAACGTTCCTATCCATATTTATACATTTCCAACTGTTTTTAGAACTTATAACACCTCTTTGGAAACATGAGTAATCAATCTTCATCTTGTGTCCTTCTTTTAAGGGCCTCGGCGAATTTTATTGTTTAGTCGCAACGATAAGGATATTTCCTACAAGAGGTGCCATCATCCTGAAAAATTTACTCCTATTCCTTGCCATGCTTGAGGTAAACTCATTGATTTTAAGCTCAGAATATTGCCTCATTTTCACTCTCCACCATAGCCTGGTGTGCACATCTTCGTCTTTCCCCGACCACCCCGTTCCATATATATTCTCCCTCACTTTACTTTTAGTAAGGAGCCATTTTACCCCCCCAAACTTCCCCCGAGATCTAATAGGATATCTAATTAGTAGACTAATCAGAGTAAGTGGATTCAAGAAATTGGCTTGCTCTATAATGAGTCTGCCATCTCTTTTTAATACCCTTACCTGTTCTTTCATAGCCAAGTCAAAGTCAGCTACATGCTCAAAAAACTCTCGGCTCATGACCACATCAAAGGTTTCATCATCAAATGGCAAATGGCAAGCGTCACCGTAAACCCCTCTCATATTCAATTTGAAATCATTCCGCACCTGATTAACTACACGAATAGCATCTTCAGCCGCATCTAATCCTGTGCAATCTGCCCCCAGATATGATAATTCAATCGCTTCTGCCCCAATGCCACAACCCACATCTAATATTTTGATCCCTTCTCTAAATCCCATAATATCTGAAAATAACTGTATTTCTTCTTTACTTTTTTTATTTCTGGTAATAGCCCTTTTACATTTTTGCTTCCACTTCGTTTTTATAACAGGCATGATCTCCATTTTATCAATATCTAATTCTTTTGCCTTAGTAACAAAAAATAAATTATCCTTTTCCGCTTCAATCGACTGTTTTTTCACTTAACAATCCTTCCCAATTTTTTAAAGACTCATCCAGGCACCAATATTTAGCAATAAACCTCTTGGCTTCGTTTTCGCAAAATGCCTCCTGCTTGTCACTGAACAACATTTCATTTATAGCAATTCTTAGCTCTTGGGGATTAAAAACTTTTCTATAAAATTGCTCAAAACCTACTAAAGGACTCATAAGCATATAGTCGCTAAAAAGAGGAATTGCCACCTTACAGCCTCCTGCTAAGGCTTCTATGCCTACAGCCGAACTACCAACAATTACTACCTTGATAAACCTAAGTAGCTTAGCCATTGGATCATGCTTAATTATATAACCACATTCATTGGGATCAATTCTTAAATCTTTTAACAGAGGCTCAAAAGGCAATGCTGGATGCCCTTTTAGCCAAACCTGAAATTTTACTGGTTTTGGAAAAACTTCATAAAACATTGAAATTAATGCCATGGTTTCTTTCCTGCTTATTGAACCCGCTATAAGTAAAATGTCATCCTTGAGGAAATAATCCGAATTGTTAAGATAGTCATTTAAATGCATGTGTCTTATTGCCTCGACTTTTTGCAAATTTGGATATCCACTGCGTTTCATAAGGCTCAAAGGAATATCTCCGTTACAAGCTAATATATCCGGCATAGGAACAGATGCCAGTCCTTTATCCTGGATCACTTCATCCGGATGCTGAAAATAAAAGAAGTGATTTCTAGACACGCCCGTGTGCTGAAAACCTATTGCTTTTATATTCGGCGCATATAATCTCTTTGCAGCGTTTAATGCCTTCTCCCAGGCATGCATCTCAGTGTAATATATGCAATGTGAGGCATTAGAAAAATAGGAAAAGATTTTCTTATATAACTCAAAAAGCAGTATATTTCCGATACTCACATATCCGAGAAATGATTTTGCTAGCAGGCGCTTAATAAAAACAGCGCCTTCCGGAACTGTCAGGCCCTGATAAAACCGCTGTTCTGGTATAAGTTTTTTGATCTTTTGAAAAATCAGTACTTGACGAAACCAGGCAAGTAGCGTCTTAAATACAATTTTAATCGACAAAAACTCTTCGAGGAGAAAATTAGCTTCGCCGGATTTTGAAAATCTTTTTGCAAGTTTCAGGGCATCACCATAGCTATTGCCGTCTATAAAAACATACATCCATACCCAAGCGATGCGCTTTTTCATGCTTTTAAGCTTCTCTTGAAGTGGCATAGCATATTTATTCTTTAGAACTCCATCTTTCGCTGCTTCTTGATCCACAGCGGGGAAATAGCTAAAAAATAGAACTGAATTATCAGGTATGCCTAATCTCCTCTCCACAGGCCCCATAACGAGCCTAGCCCTGATAGCCTTTATAACATCCAGGCTTAATCGAGCCAACGCTCTCGTGATATAGTACAAAGCGCTAATAGCAGAAAGATATGACATCGGGCTTTCGGCATATAACCTTTTTTTCAAAAAAACCGGCGAAATCCGCGAACTTTGCATAGAATATCTTTTAAAAAGCATTCTGGCGGCTAAATTGAAAAATTGGTCAGATATAGCGAAAATACATAATTCAAAACGCCCTGATGAAATGAGGCTGTCAAGGGCTTGGAGTTGCGCAAGATTAAAAAAGGCATTTGTCTTAAGTGTGTTTTTTTCCGAAATCGAAGAAAACCACCATATACTCAGCCCACCCTCCGGAAGTAAAAACCACTCTTTTAGTGACTTCCCGCCAATGCTTTGTTCGCCAAATTCATAAGACCACTTAAAAATCCTTTTCCTTAGATCATCAACTTCCCCCTCAATGAGCTTAGCGGATTCTAACAACTCTGCCTGAATATTGCCGCTGCTTTGACAGGCATCCGTAACATCCCGTATATTGCGCCAATTTGATGTCAGGGGGAATAAAGAAGCATGGCTTGGCTTTAAACGCTTCAAGCTACTGCTAAGTTTATTCACTGCTATATTTTCATCAAATAAAATTAAAATTTTCATAATTAATCTTCATGCATTTGCGATATCTCGACAGATATCACTTTTTGTTTAAATGCACACCAGTCTCCAGCTTTTTCGAAGAATCTTGTTTATAAATTCTCTCCAGCATTTCAAGCAGCCCCTGGCCCAAGTCAAGGTAGGAGTCACTCAACACCTTTCTAGCAATTTTAGGATTAAACGAAAAAGGCGTAACTTCATAATGCTCTTCGTATCCTGCGGGGGTATATTCTATCTCTATTTTATTATTTAAAATTTCCTTGACCATTACAAGCAGATCTTTTACCTTAATCGCCTGATAACCGGAAATTATCACATATTGGTTCTTATGGTTTTCGCTCAGCAGGTCGGCACTTATTCTTGCGGCATCGCGGACATGGATATATTCCCTGACTTCTTCGCCGTCTCCTTTTCTTGTAATCCTGCCGCTAACAACTGCTTGTTTCAGCATGTGATATACCCAGTTCTTCTCGGCAGCGCGCGGACCATAAAGTGAACCATAGCGCATTATTGTAAAATTTAAACCGTAGGCCTTGTGGAAATCTTCAATAATAAGTTCGCATGCCTGCTTGCTGGTGCGATAAAAAGATCCGGATTTGCTGTATACATAAATTGAAGAGGCGTATAAAAAATGCTTTACACCTGTTTTTCGGCATGCATCAAGCAGTATAGAATTACCGATAATATTCTGCCTGATCGTCTCAACCGGATCTAATTTGGCTTCATCTATATCGGCTATACCGGCAAAATTATAAATGACGTCAGCCTCTTTTACAACATATTCAACTGCGTGCTTATCTAAAAGATCGCCGATTACCATATTTTGATTTTTCCTCAAATAGGGGGACGGCGCTATGTCGAATGCGGTAACATCGTGCCCTCTTTCTGTCAGCACATCCGCAACGTGGCTGCCTAAAAATCCAGAGCCTCCAAATACTATAGCCTTCATTGTCTGTTCTCCTTTAATTTTTTTCACTCTAACTCTCCCAATCTTGATAACGGTCTGAAGCGCTGGTGTCTTTCTCCAAAATCGCTCCCCAAAATCCTTCAAAATCTTTTCTCTTCCAATATGGCTTCGTAATTCTCAGCCAGTGCCTCTTCGGATACTGCAGATAAAACTCTTCAGATGTTACGCGCCAGCCAGAAAATAGCGCTAATAATTTCCAATCCTTGGGTGAAAGTTCTAAAATATGAACATTTTCTGCCGTCATAACCCTTTTACTTTCAACACGAATTTGGTGCAAACCAACACGACTTCTTTTTAAATACGGGACGGTTACTATCAAGTATTTTGCATTTGTTTTTGATGACAGATCATAAAAAAGCTTACATGGGTTCATTAAGTGCTCAAATATTTCAAAACACAAAAAAATATCAGTGCGTATGTTGTGATTACATAAGTTTTCTGCCCTAGTATTTATAGCCTCGAGGCCCTTCTCTCTTATCTTTGCAACTGCCCCGGCATCCAGGTTTACGCTAAGGCACTTTACGCCCGGGTACAACCTTTTTAAGTATTGCAGGTGTGTACCGGAAGAGTCTCCTATATCTACTATTGCTGGCTCCTTAAACCCCCGTACAATTTTATCAACAAGTGATATTTGAAAAGCGTGCATGTTTCTGATCTTAGATCTAAGATATGGTGTGTTTACTTTAAATAATGAGTATTGTTCAGTAATATTCGGAACAATCTTTTCAAGATCAGATACCAACCCATTCAGGCCTTGTTCCTTCGCTGCCCTTTTAAGGGTTTTTGTTAATAGTGAATATACCCGTTTTTTAACAAATTCTTTCCACATAGCAATCCTGACCCGCTGGTCTTTATTCCCCTCCGGCAATAGTTATAATCTCATTTGTTATAAAATTATTCTTATCACTCCCTAGATAATAAACCATATCTGCAATATCTTTAGTGGTACCCATCTTTTTAAGCGGTATCATCGCTACTCTTTTTTTCATATCCTTAGGAAATTTCTTATGAAATTCTGTATCTATAACACCTGGCCTTATTGTATTAACAAGTACTCCATGCTTAGCGCCCTCTTTAGCGAGTGTTTTTGTTAGCCCTTCGAGTGCAAGTTTTGAGCAGCCATAATGCATAGAGCGGCTTGAGCCTCCGTACTTAGCGGCGATAGAGCTCATATTAACAATTCTGCCAAAGCGCTTCTCTTTCATATACATAAATATCTTAGAAGTTAGCAGCGCCGGAGCAAATACATTGACCATAAACGTATCTATGAGATCATAAATTGTCAACTTGCTAAAGTGCCTGCTTACTATATAGGTACCGGCATTATTAATGACGCTATCTATATTAAATCTTTCGAGTTTAGCAAGAAGACGTGCAACCTGAGTCTTTGATGATAAATCAGCACGAAGCAAATAACAATTAACACCATATCTGTTTATAGCCGACTCTAACCTCTTAGCTTGATTTGGAGATGAATGATAATGACATATTACGTTCCACCCCTCTTTTGCAAACTTGGTAGCTACTTCTTTTCCTATGCCACTTGTCGACCCTGTTATAAAAACAGTTCTACGCGAACTCTTGCATATCATCGGATCGTTCCTTTTTTTGTATTAGTAAATTATGTTTTTTGAACCAGTATTCAACCTGTGGTACCTTGACCTGATATGTCATGATATTATTATTTCAACACTACTTTTTCTCTTATTATTAAACGTATCAACTTATAATTCATCATCTCCCTTATCTCTTCATCGGAAAGGCTTATTTTAAATTCCTCTTCCAGGGCAGCCACCAGGTTCATATGCTGCAAGCTGTCCCATGTCTCTACAGTATCTGGTGAAGTGTCTTCGCTTATCTGGTTTTCCTCAACACCTAAAACAGATGCCATTACATTAATAATCTTATCTTCCATATTTCACCTTTATATAATCGATTTTTTTGGGTTTAAGTTTCGACAAATGAATTTTATAAACCTTGCGACCATCACCGTTCTCAATTCGGGATAAGCCATAGTCATCATAAAAATCCGCTACCTGCATATTCTTCAAAGTCTTGATGTACTCAGCGCATAAAAAATCTATGTTTAGATCTCTCAAATAATCTATTATAAAATTTAAAAAAACTACCTCAACATTTCTGCCTATAACCCTGCAACTCATAAGAAAAGTATCGATATGGGCATTTTTGGCCTCGGGGTCTAACTTCGCAATGCAAAGACCTGTTATCCCATAGTCACCAAATCTATCCCGAATGCTAAAAGCAAATGTTTTATACTGGGCGCTTGTGATAAATTTCTCTATATCAGATTCTGTGTACCTTTTAGTTGTCAGATTAAACTGATTGGTCTTCTGTGTCATCTGCGACATCCTTGGAATAATAGATTCATTATCACAATAAACCGTTAATTCTAACTCCAAAGATTTCAGATACTCTGTGATATCTTTAAACGTGCTCTTTTCCCCTTCTCTCTTCGCCTGTCGTCTATACATGATTGTTTTTTTTGAATCCTCTTCAGATTCTGAGAGATTAAAAAACAGCCCCATATACTTACTTAACATACTTGGATATTCATGCAGATTTGCGGGCACTTGTAACACTGTCACATCGGGCAGGAACTCTCTGATATAATTAACTTCAAAATCTGAATCTTCCAGCATAACTACACTATCGAGCCCGATATTTAACTCCCGCGCTATCTCTTTGAGATTAGTTACCTTATCATTCCAGTTTACCTTTTTTATAGTAATGTCTTCATCCTTAATCTTCATGTCAGGATGGGCGGCAAATAGCCTGTCTATATCCTGTGGATTATTCTTACTGCAGAGTCCCAATAGAATTCCCCTTTTCTGTAATTCAAGCGCCATGTATTGGATATCTTCAAACACAGACCCGTTTTGTGTTTTGCCAGACATCTCTATGCCATCGTGACCATCTTCGCCTAATACCCCTTTCCATAATGTGTTATCACAATCAAAAACAAGTATCTTTTTCGATTTCCCATGCGCTGCCAGAATAATGGGTTTAACATATTCTGAGTAATTTTTATAAAACTCTATACCATATAATACCCTTGAGGAATAATAGAATCTAAAATCAACACTTCCATGTATCGAAGTTTGAGCAATCACCTTATCTGTATCGATGAGTATTACATTGGATGGCGCCTTCTCTTGGAGGTATTGATTCAAAGTTCGACAGATATTATCAAAGTTATTCTTTTTGACATACTGAGTAGTGAATATAAGCGATGAAAATTTATTAAATAAAACCAACGGCGCCTTTTTAAGATTTATTAGTACAAAGTCAATTTCATCTTTAATTCTTGATATAAGAGACTCAATCTCACCACTATCCATTGAATTCACTTTATATTGAAAACCATTGACTACATTAGCCAGTTCCCAAAAAATGATTACCAGGTCTGAATCTTTAAATTTAGCGCTATCCTGCAGGATATTATCGTAACCTCCTGTTCTAGCTGTAGCGTCAATGGACTCTTTTCTTAAATAGTATTCTAATATTCCGCATAGCTGGGAAACAATAATATTTGACAAGATAGCTACCTCATACTTATCCACGGATAAACTCCTGCTAAGGTCTCTATTTGCTTTTAGGATTTCGCTGTATTTCAATTCATTCATACCATTACCTGTCCGCCGTTAACCCGAATAGTGGCGCCTGTTATAAAATCCGACTTATTTGAAGCTAAGAAGCTTATCGAATCTGCAATGTCATCCGGCTTGGCAATTCTTCTTAAAGGCGTTTTGGCTGCTGTAAGCAACCTTACTTTTTCTGGAATATCTGATATCAACTCTGTATCTGTCATTCCTGGAGAAACCACATTAACCCTGATTCCCTTAGGGGCCAGCTCCGCTGCCAGGGCTTTTGAAAAACCATTTAATGCCGATTTTGCTGTTATGTAATGCAGCCATTCAGGATTCGGTGTTTCTACGGCCTGAGTACTAATATTGATTATTTTTCCATACTTCTCTATTTCCATTACTGGCACTACATATTTTAGAAGATTAAATGAACCTTTTATGTTAATATCGATGTGATTTTGGATATCTTCCCATGCTAAAGCCGCAAATTTTATATTAGGAATTTTGGCAGTCGCACAATTAACTAAAACTGTGATCGTTTCAAGTTTTCTTACAACGCATTCTATCATCTCCTTTACTTGAGTATCTTTCGTAATATCCGCTTTGACCATGATAGATTTTTTTTCTAATTTTTCTATCTCTTTTTTTATTTTCTTTGCTTGTTCATCATTTTTATAATAGTGGACAGCTATATCAAAACCATCTTTTGCCAATTGTAAACAAGTTACTCTTCCTATACCGCCTGTTCCACCAATTACTAACGCGACTTTTTTAGGTTGTTCTTTTTCTTCTATCTCCTGCTCCTGTGGAATTTCTTGCTCTATAATTTTTACTTTTGCAATGCCGGTTGTAACTTTTTGTTTATGCTGGTTATAAATATCTGTTTTT